>JAQUZV010000076.1 GCA_028691155.1 Victivallales bacterium | reverse complement strand
TGGTTGACCTTGATTTTGAAGTTCAGCACATCGCTGAGCGGCACCGCGCCCAACTCATATTTGCATTGCGCGTCTTCCAACTGTTTGAACTGGAATTTACGGTCGGAAATGGCAATACGGTTGTTTTCGATCGCCAACAGAATATTGTTGTACGCCTCGGCCACGGCTTTCAACAGCAAGCGACGGGCATTTTCCCGAACCGCTTCCTCGCCCAGAGCCTGATGTTTGGCCATCAGGAGATTCATTTCACGCTGCAGCCCGTTAAAAACCAGCAAAGACGCCGACATGCCGACCTGATTGGTCATGTTGTTGGTATCATTGCGCGTCACATTGGTCATATCCGTGGGCTTGTCGAGATTCTGACTGAAACTGTAGTTGGCGGTCACCGTCGGCATATAGGCACTGAAGTACTGCCGATAGGCGTCCCAGGCCGCCTGCACCGCATGATACTGCGCCTCGAAATCGGGATTGTTGGCAATGGCCAGACGTTGCGCCGTTTCCAACGTCAGCATTTTGGTGTTCGCCGGCAAAACCACCCGGGGGTCCTTCTGACGTTGGGTATAAGTATCGCTTTCGGTTTCAACCGGTGGCGGCGTATAACTCAGGCAGCCTCCCAGCAATATAATGGCTGCAATCACCGGTGTATAATTGAAAATCCTGTTCATATCTCGTTTCCCCTGATATTTATGCCGAAAATCATCTCTCTACTTTAAAAAAAACTAACCGTCATCATCAAAATTACAAGCAGTCATCATCAACGTTTGGACAATTTTTCCCGGCGCCGGGATCAATGACCATAACGAATTCTCCTTTCCAATTCTTATCGGCCCCGACCGCAGCCAACTCCCCGGCCCGGCCGCGAATAATCTGTTCATGGAGCTTCGTTGCTTCCCGCACCAGCACCACCGCCGTATCCGCTCCGATCGATTCGGCTATCGCCTGCAACGTTTTACCCACCCGATACGGCGACTCGAAAACCACCGCCGTCCGGCCGTTGTCGCGAATCTCCTCCAACACCCGGTGTTTCCGTCCCGATTTAACCGGCAGAAAACCGTAGAAATCAAACCGGTCCGACGGCAGTCCCGACGCCGCCACCGCAAAAGTCAGCGACGACACGCCCGGCACCACCACCGGCTCGATCCCCATTTTCACCGCTTCGCGAACCATCAGAAATCCCGGATCGGCAATACAGGGCGTCCCGGCGTCGGAAACCACCGCCAGACGCAATCCCGACGCCACCTGCGCCAACAACTCCGCCGTTTTCCGGTGTTCGTTGAAAGAATGGTAACTGACCGTCCTGGTCCGAATGTCATAATGTCGCAACAGAATCTGCGTCCGTCTGGTATCCTCGGCAGCAATCAACTCCACCTCCCGCAGGACATTGAGCGCCCGCAGCGTAATATCCTCCAGATTGCCGATCGGTGTCGTAACAATATATAATTTCCCTGCAACTTCCGTTTCGGTCATGAAAAATCCGTTCCAACTATATGTTTACATCAATGCCATCGTCTTTCGAATTAAAGAGAAGCCTATTTGAAAGCACCTCCGACAACCGGGAGCAACTTATCATCATTTCGGGAGTCTTGCAACGCCATTCGCCAAACAAAGCAAAAAATGCCAACTCGCCCAACCGCAGCAGGAATCAAAAAACGGCAGCCCCCCAAAAGGAATTTCACGAGCCGGCAATGGCAGTCACCTCCCCCGCCCGCAACCGGAGAAAGAAATAAAAAAAGACCGAACCTCTGACAATAAACTTCCGGCCGTCAGAATGAATCGGTTCCCGCCGCGGACAAGAACCACGCCGATTTTACCGGCGGATATTCATGGCCGGCTGAACGATGGGCGATAGAACCGAAAATAGAACTCAAGTAAAATGATTCGATCATCGAAAAAATGATGGATATTTCCGTTATTTCAGGTCAAAGCAACGGCCTGATTTCGCCGCAGGCCGCAAGTTACCGCACCAGAGACTTGCGGAAGCGCCATCTTTATAGACCGCGGCGTCATAGCCGGAAAATAGTGACAAAGTATAATTTTCCGGCTATGACGCCGCAGCCCGGCAACCCCGAAACAGCGAAAAACGGCAACCTTGCCCTGCCGCCGCCTCAATGGTCTGTTCCGGTTACCGGGTTGACCGATTTACTCGGGATTAGAAACGGCGATTGCCGCCGCCGCCGAAACCGCCGCGACGGGGACGATCTTCCCGCGGACGAGCTTCATTGACCACGAGTTCGCGACCGCCGTGATTGGTTCCGTTGATGGCTTCGATCGCCGCTTTGCCTTCTTCATCATTGGCCATTTCGACAAAACCGAAACCTCTGGCGCGACCGGTGGCCGGATCGCTGATGACCCGGGCGGAGCTCACGCTGCCATGGACGGAGAAAATTTCATTCAGTTCGGTTTCGGTCATGGAGTAAGGCATGTTTCCGACGTAAATATTCATAGTTATTCCTTTTTTTAGGCCGCAGCTTCTCTGCGCGCCGCTGTTTTTCTGCTTTCCCCGATAATAATTGCTTGGGTTGTTCAATTTGGTCATCCACATTTGAAATTACCGGACAGACAGGGGGAAAGCATTATGCTGCAACCATCTGGAAATTACACTGCGGAATATCCTATGCTTTCTCTATAAGCGTAGTCTCAAGAATAAATGCGAAAGAGTTCGGGCCAAAATAATAATTTCCTCAATTCGAATCATACCAAACAATACCCCCTCTGCACCGCAATATCACCATTTTACGGCACTATCCAGGTATCATTTCTTGCTATAAAATATCCAATATTTTGGAAAATACAAGAAAAAAAAGCCGATTACCGCAATATTTTTTTATTGCGGCAACCACAGCAATTATTTCAGGGACAGTAAACCGGGAACAATCCGTGCCCTCGGCAAACCATTTCCGAAACTCAATTACGGATCGGCTGGAAATTACGGTCGTAACGATCCGGGGTCTGGAATTTCAGCGCCCGGACCTCCGCAAACCGAATATAAACCGCCACGGAACGGGTCCCTTCTTTTTTCTGCAGGCAATATTCCAGTTTCAGCAGTTCGTCATCGGCGTCGACAATGACGCCGCCAACCGCCGCCGCATCGGAACAGCCGCGGAAATAGACTTTGACGCCATGACCGAGATGTTCCATGACAATTTCATGAAGCTTCTGCATTTTTCCCTCCTCCGCCGCCGGAAGCAATCCGTCGCCGTCGCAATCAATTGAAATCGATAATGTTCCAGCCCCGCTGCGTGGCCAGCTCGCGCAATGCCGGAACCGGGTTGACCGCCGTCGGGAAGCCCACGGCTTCCAGAATATACCGATCATAAATACCATCGCCGAAATAGGCCGTCTGCGCCAGTTCATACCCGTGCCGGCGGCAATAAGCCGTCGCATAATTGACCTTGCCCGGACCGCCGCTGTATTCGTCCGCCAGCCGTCCGGTGTAACAACCGTCCCGGACTTCCAGCCGGCAGGCCAGAACATCGTCCATCGCCAGATAACGTCCCAGCGGGGCGGCGATGCTCCGGTTGGTGGAGGTCAACACCACCACTTTCCCGCCGGTGCTCCGACACTGTGCCACCAATTCCCGCGCCGCAGGATAAATCTTCGGCCGGCTGTAAAGCTCGAAATGGCGTTCCAGCAGCGGCGCCATTTCCGCCGGAGTCCGACCGATAAATTCGGCCAGCTGAAAGCGGAAAAACGCATCGAGCTGCAATTCCCCGCGCTGATATTGGGCAAAATAGTAATCCACCTGTTCGAGGGTGTCGGCGGGAGCCAGTCCCTCGCCCATCAGAAACTGCTTCCAGGACACATCGCTGTCGTTGTCCTGCAACGTAAAGTCCATATCGAAAAAATATACCGCCGGTTTTTCCATAACTTCTTTCCATTCAATTATATCAGACCTTCGTCCACGGCCGGCGGCCGGGACCACAACGTATAATATGCCGCCGCCGGACCGGAAATCAATGGCAATTGCCGCCAAAGAAACTGGAAATATTACCGGAGCGGATTATAATGTAAAAAAAGATATGGCCCCGCTGCCGCGCCGGAAGCCGCAACATTTCCGGTCACCGGCCGCAACGCCGCAACGCCAACTCCAAACCATCACGGCGGAACCGGATTCCGTCGCGGGAAATGTGCAGATTATGGAAAATTATCTGGAATTACAATACCGGCAGATTTTAAATGAAGTGGCGGAAACCGCCGTTCGCGCCGGACGCCGTCCCGAAGAAGTACGGCTGGTCGCCGTCAGCAAAACGTTTCCGGCCGCGGACATCGCCACGGTCTACTCGTGCGGACAGCGCCTCTTCGGCGAAAGCAAAATACAGGAACTCGAACCCAAAACCGCCGCCCTGCCAGCGGATATCGAATGGCATCTGATCGGCCATCTGCAGGGCAACAAAGCGGCCAAAGCCGTGGCCTGCGCCGACTGGATTCACTCGGTGGACAGCGTCAAACTGCTGCAACGGTTGGACCGGTTGGCCGGAGAAGTCGGCCGCCGCATCAATATCCTGCTGGAATACAACCTTTCCGGCGAAGCAAGTAAATTCGGCGCCGGAGACGGTGACGCCATGGCCCTGGCGCAGGCCGCCGCCGCCTGCCGTCACCTCTGCTGGCGGGGACTGATGACCATGGCGCCGTTTCAGGCCGATGAAAGCGAACTGCACCGCATCTTCGGCGGCCTGCGCGAACTGCGCGACCGCATGGCCGGGGCATTCGGGATGACCCTGCCCGAACTGTCGATGGGCATGAGCGGCGATTATCATGCGGCCATTGCCGAAGGGGCGACACTGGTCCGCATCGGCACCGCCATTTTCGGCAAAAGGAGTTATCGGTTATGACCGCCGCCAAGTCCAAGATTCTGTTGTTCGGGGCCGGTGCCGTCGGGGCCTATTTCTGCGGCAAACTGGCCCATGCCGGTCTCGCCGACGTGGCGGTAGTATGCCGTTCCGACTACGAAACCGTCAAAGAACGGGGGTACCGGATCGCCGGCAAGGACGGCGATTTCGTTTTCCGTCCCGCCGGAGTCTACCGCACCGCGGCGGAATACCGCGGCGCCGCCGATTATCTTTTCGTCACCTCCAAGGTACTGCCCGGCATCGACCTGCCGCAACTGATCCGGGCCGCCGTCGGTCCGCAGACCGTCATCGTCCTGATCCAGAACGGCATCGACATCGAAACCGACCTGGCGACCGCCTTTCCCGGCCATGAAATCATCAGTTCGATCGCTTATATCGGCGTCACCAGGGTGGCGCCGGGAGAAGTGATCCATCTGGACGGCGGCCGCCTCAAGTTCGGGGTTTACCCCCGGGGAGTCTCGTCCCATACCGAACAACTGGTCCGGCTTTTTACCGCCGCCGGGGTTCCCGTCGCAGCAACCGCGGAAATCATGCGGGCCCGCTGGGAGAAACTGGTCTGGAACGTGCCCTTCAATCCCATTTCGGTGCTGACCCGTTCCGATACGGCGCAGCTGATGGCGGATCCGGACATGGTGGCGCTGTTACGCGCCACCATGGAGGAAGTCTGCGCCACGGCGGCGGCGGCAGGATGGGCGCAACCGGCAACCATGATTACGGAACAGCTCGAATTCACCCGCGGATTCAAACCGTACAAGCCCAGTATGCTGATCGATTACGAAAACGGGCGTCCGATGGAAATCGAAGCGATTATCGGCAACGTGGTTCGTACCGCCGCCCGGCTGAACGTTCCCGTCCCGCATATTTTCAGCATCTACGCCATGATCAAACGCCTGAACCGCCGGTAGCGGACCTTCGGGGAACCGGGCGGCGGCGGCGGCAGTCCGGCACCGCTTATTGCGACGGAGCGACCGCGGCGCGTAAATAGTGCTGCAACAGCGTATAACGCGGTTCGCGCACCGCGTTGCGCACCGCCATCGACACCGCTTTGCGGCTGCCCACCAGAATCAGCAGGCGACGGGCACGGGTCATGGCGGTATAAAGCAGATTGCGCTGCAACATCATATAGTGCTGGTTGAGCAGCGGAATCACCACGGCGGGGAATTCGCTGCCCTGGGCTTTGTGCACGGTAATGGCATAGGCCAGCGCCAACTGGTCGACCTCGGCAAACTCATACGCCACCGGACGGCGGTCAAAACTCACGGTAAACACCTTGGCTTCGTAATCGATATTCACGATCCGCCCCATATCCCCGTTGTAAACATTCTTGTCGTAATTGTTGCTGGTCTGCATCACCCGGTCGCCGGAGCGGAACACCCGATCGCCCATTTTGAACTGGGGTTTATGACCACCGTTGAGTTTGGCCTGCAGCACTTCATTCAGAACTACGGTGCCGCAACTGCCGCGGTTCATCGGCGACAACACCTGAATATCGCGCATCGGCCGCATCCCGAAACGTTCCGGAATGCGTTCGCTGACCATCCGGACAATCAGTTCCACCGCCTTGTCCGGATCATCCTGTTCGATCCAGTAAAAATCCCGCAGGATATTTTTGTCCTCCCGTCCGCTGCCGAGTTCCGGCATCCGTCCGGCGTTGACGGCATGGGCGTTGGCAATAATGGCGCTGCCCGCGCCCTGGCGAAACACCCGGGTCAGTCGGGTTACGGCAAAAATGCCGGAAGCGATAAAATCGTTGAGCACCTCGCCGGGACCCACCGAAGGCAACTGATCGGCGTCCCCCACCAGAACCACGGTGGTTCCCGGCGCAATCGCCCGGAACAACTGCACCGCCAACGGCACGTCCAGCATGGAGACTTCATCGACAATCAGCAGATCGCAGGGCAGTTTCAGCTCCAGTCCATAGGCAAACCGGCGTTCTTCCGGCTCCCATTTCAACAACCGGTGAATGGTTCGGGCGGCAATCCCGGACGTCTCCGACAACCGTTGCGCCGCCCGGCCGGTCGGCGCCGCCAGATAAATTTTCAGTTTGGCACTCCGGGCCCGCCGCACGATCTCCCCGATCACGGTAGTCTTGCCGACCCCGGGCCCGCCGGTAATAATACTGACTGGCGACTGCGCGGCATTGGTCACGGCCCGGTACTGCTCCGCGGTAAACTGCTGTCCTTCCAGCGGCGGCACTTTGGCCATGAGCGCACCGCGGTGACGGCGAACCGTCAGCAGTCCGGCCACCAGTTGCGGCAACTCGGTTTCCGCCCGATACATGATCCGCTCGTAGACCATGTTGCCATCCGGCTGCGGCACCAGCACCACGCGGTTGCGTTCGGCGGCATGCTGCAAACCGGCGGCAATCGTCGTCGTCGGCACCTCCAGCAATTCGGCGGCATACTGCAGAAACGCCGTTTCGGGATAGCAGCAATGACCGGAGAGCTTGACCTGATTGAGGGAATAGGTGATTCCGGCGGCAATCCGGGCCGGATCGTCACGGACAATATTCTGGGCGGCGGCAACCCGGTCGGCCAGCACAAACCCGATGCCGTCCACATCGTCGGCCAGGCGATACGGCTCCTGACGAATGATGGCGGGAGCGGTATTGCCGTAAGTACGGTAAATGCGCTGGCAGTAGGCCGGGCTGATGCCCAGACTCTGCATGAAGATGAAGATATCGCGCCTGGCCTGCTGTTCATCCCAGGCCGCCTTGATCGCCTTGAGCCGTTTCTTGCCGAAACCGGGAATTTCCAGCAGCCGGGAAGAGTAACGGTCCATCACTTCCAGCGTCTGGTCGCCGAACTGATCGACAATACACTTGGCCAACTTGGGGCCCAAACCGGGAATAACGCCGGAAGCAAGATAGCGGCAGATGCCGTCGGGCGTGTTCGGCAATACGAATTTGACCGCATCGGCGCGCAATTGCCGACCGTAGTCCCGGTGATTTTCCCAATAGCCGGTAACTTCGACGTGCTGTCCGGCATAAAGTCCGCCGGTCATGCCGGTCACCATGTATTCCACCCCTTGGGCGTCGGCCAGCCGGAAAACGCAATAGCCATTGTCCGGATTGGTGAAAACAACCCGGACAATCTCCCCCTTCAGGGTAACCTGCGTCAACCCGGTCTGACGATCGGAATCCATGGCCGTCCTTTCCCGGCGTCCGGCTGGAGCGCCGGCACCGATCTTTCCGGCGCGGCGGCGGCGCGCTAAGCCGGTCACCGCCGCCGACCGTCCCCCGGAGATTCAATTAATGATGCGAGAAAATCCGTTCCGGAGCGTAATAGAGCGCCACGCCCAGTTCATTGGCACGTTTGACCACATCGGCGTCACGCAACGAACCGGCCGGCGCGATAATCGCCGTAATCCCGGCCGCCGCCGCCGTTTCGACGCCGTCGGGGAACGGGAAAAAGCCGTCGGAAGACAGTGCCGCCCCGGCAATGGTTTCCTTGCCGTCGTATTTCTGCTTGAACTTTTCGATCGCCTGCTCCACCGCCCCGACCCGGTCCTGCTCGCCGGTGCCCACCGCCAGCGTCTGACCGTTCTTGACGATCACCACGCCGTTGGAGCGTACACTGAGATTGACATACCAGCCAAACAGCATATCGTCCAGCTGTTCCGGCGTCGGAACCTTCTGCGAACTGACCTTGCCGACGCGGGAATTTTCCGCCGCGGCAGGTTTGAGATCGGCCACGCCGCGGATATTGGTCAACAGGGGCGCGGCCAGCACCACCGAACCGTCGGCCAGCACTTTCATGGTGCTGGCATCGGCGGCATCGGCGTCGCCGACGAATTTCGGCAACCGG
>JAQUZV010000075.1 GCA_028691155.1 Victivallales bacterium | reverse complement strand
CGATCAGCCCGCCGGCGCCTTCGAACAGCAGCAGTTCCGGACCGGGCGTCTGTTCCGCCCGGCGGCAGGCGGCGACGATGTCGGCGGTAATCAGGGCCCGGCCTTCCCGTTGCGCCGCCAGATGGGGCGAGGCGGCAAATTTAAATTCGAACGGAATGGCGATTTCCCGGGGCAGGGGGTACAATCCGTCGACCAGGCGGGCGATGGTAACCACATCCGGGGGATAATCATCGGTACCGGTCTGGACCGGTTTGACCAGGGCGGTTTTAATGCCGGCGTCAATGGCGCGTCGGGCCAGTCCGGCGGTGACGAACGTTTTACCGATGTCGGTGCCGACGCCGGTAACGAAAAAATTATTTTGACTCATTGCTTTGGTCCGGTTGATGATTAGGCCTGTTCAGGCTGAGATAATGGTAAATTTTCGCTGCTTCATCGCGGTGCAGAAAGGCGATGAAATCTTGCGCCGGCGCCGACGGCCGGGCCGTTGCGGCAACGTAATATCTGACGGTCAGCGGATATTCACTGTCTGCATTGAGGGGGGAAGGCGGCGGAACACCATTGACTTTCAGTACCTTGATGCCGTCGGTCCGGTATTCCTGCGGAAAAATGCCGATAGCGCCGCTTTCCGTCGCGATGATGGCTGCGATTTCGCGTCCGCTGGTTGTGGCCAGAAACATTTTTTCCGGGTTCGGCGTGCCGTGGAGCAATATAGCCAGCACCCGGCCTTCGGCGGCCTGATTCCGATACCCGAGGTATTTGACGGGCAACGACGGACCGCCTAACTCTTCCCAATTGGTTATTGTTCCCATCGCGATTTTTTTCAGCCGCGCCAGGGAAATATTTTCCAGTACGTTGATGGGATTGACTGCGGCAAGATAATTTTTATGCAGTTCCAGAATGCAATGTTGCGGGCGAGCGGGAATGGCGGCGGCGGTCAGCATCAGATCGACTTGGCCGTGGACCAGTTTTTCCGCCGCCTCGGGCAACGGCATTCTGCTGACGCGCAGCCGCACCGACGGATGGTTGCGGGCATAGGTCTGTGCGGCCAGTTTGATGAATTCGTCATCCGGGGCGCAACTGGCGATGACGAGGAGCGGTTCCGGACGGGCGGCGGTTCCAGAGGCGGCGTTCGGCTGGGCGGGGACGGTTGCTGCCGCGGTTCGCACCGGCAGCAGCGATCCGAACAATACTATGGCGATGATCCTGGCTATCATATTAATTTCGACTTTCATTCACTGGCGTTTTGATTTGTGACGATTCGACCGCTAGAGTATAAACTGATTGACGGTAAATTACAAGCCATTATCTTCAAGTTGTTTTCCGTTGCCGGGTTGGATTTTTTCGTAAATGGTGATATGGTAATAAGAAAATGATTAGTTGGTTTTTTCGTAACACTACAGATCAAATATGGGAAGCGAGGTAAAATGTCGGACAAGTTTGCTTATTTAAGCAGCGTCGAGCGCTCGCGGACGTACCTGATCAAGGGGCTGCAGACGGTACAGGCTCATGACGGGTATATTTCCGATGCGGCGATCGAGGCGATTGCGGCGTATTTTTCCGTGCCGCCGGTGGATGTTGAAGGGGTTGTATCGTTTTATGCGCAGTTCAAGCGGACGCGGCCGGGCAAATACAAGGTTGCCGTCTGCGACGGTACGGCCTGTCATATCAAGGGCAGCATTTCGATTCTGGAATGGGTGGGAACGGAGCTGGGCATCAAGCCGGGGCAGACGGACCGGGACGGGTTGTTTTCACTGGAAACGGTGGCCTGTCTGGGGTGTTGCAGTCTGGCGCCGGTGATGAGCATCAACGGCAAGGTTTACGGTAAACTCGACCGCAAGGGCACGGTAAAAATCCTGAAGGAGTATCGTAAAAATGGCTGAAATCAGGAAAATCAAGGTCGGGACCGCATCCTGCGGACTGGCGGCCGGAGCCGGGGCGGTACTGGATTTCTTTCGGGACCATGCCGGAGTTGAGATTGAAGAAGTCGGCTGTATCGGGCATTGTTATGCCGAGCCGCTGGTGGAAGTGGTAACGGATGCCGGTTCGGTATTTTATCGCGACGTCAAAGGGGAACAGGCCTGTCTGGACAATATTCTCGCCCTGGGTGAAACAGGGCGGCTGGAAGTTTCGCCGTCGCGCCGCAAATACGAAATGCTCAAGGTAACCCGTTTGGCCGGCCGGATTTGTCCGACCTCGTTCGACGCTTACGTGGCCGAGGGTGGTTACGGTGCGCTGAAGAAGGCGTTGACCATGACGGCGGCGGAAGTGGTGGACGAAGTCAAACGTTCCGGTCTGCGCGGGCGCGGCGGCGGCGGATTTCCCACCGGCATGAAGTGGCAGTTCCTGGCCGCCAAGCAGGCGGAAAAGAAGATTCTGATCTGCAACGCCGACGAAGGTGATCCGGGCGCGTTCATGGACCGCTCGATGATGGAAAGCGTTCCCCATCAGGTGCTCGAAGGCATGCTGATCGGGGCCTATGCCACCGGAGCCGACATCCTGTTCATTTATTGCCGGGCCGAATATCCGCTGGCGATCAAACACATCCGCATTGCCATCGACCAGATTCGCGAACATGGTCTCGACGTCGTCAACGGCAAGAAACTGGACATTATCATCAAAGAAGGCGCCGGGGCGTTTGTCTGCGGCGAGGAAACCGCACTGATCGCGTCGCTGGAAGGCCGGCGCGGCACGCCGCGTTTCCGCCCCCCGTTCCCCACCGATCGCGGCTGGAACGACTATCCGACTTCGTTGAACAACGTGGAAACGTTTGCCAATATTCCGCTGGTCATCGGCGAGGGCGGTGCCGCTTTCGCGCAGGTCGGGACGGAAAAGAGCAAGGGCACCAAACTTTTCGCGCTGGCCGGCGACCTCAAATATCCGGGACTGATCGAAGTGCCGATGGGAACCACCATCGGTGAAATCGTCTTCGAAGTCGGCGGCGCCGATCCGGACCAGGTCAAAGCGGTGCAGACCGGTGGCCCGTCCGGCGGCTGTATCCCGAAAGAGCTGTTCGACACGCCGGTGGATTACGATTCCCTGAATGCGCTGGGGGCGATTATGGGATCGGGCGGGATGATTGTCATCGGCACGGACCGCTGCATGGTGGAAACCGCGCGTTACTTCCTCGATTTCACCCATCGCGAGTCCTGCGGCAAATGTACGTTCTGCCGGGTCGGCATGATGCGCATGTATGAAACGCTGGAACGTATTGTGGCCGGCAAGGGCGAGATGAGCGACATCGATTTCCTGGCCGACCTCGGTCCCAAAATCAAGAAGGGCTCGCTGTGCGGACTGGGTCAGACGGCGCCGAATCCGGTGTTGGCCACGTTGCGCTATTACAAGAACGAATATATCGAACACGTCCGGGACAAACGTTGTGCGGCGTTGGTCTGCAACGCCCTGGTCGATGTGAAACTCGATCCGGAAAAATGCGTCAAATGCCGGTTGTGCATCCGCAACTGCGCGGTCGGGGCGATCAGCGACGACTTCGTGATCGACAACGCCAAATGTACCAGATGTAATACCTGTATCGACGTCTGCCCCAAGCATGCCGTCGCGCGGGTGGAGAAAGGTGAGGGCTATTATGCCGAATGAAATTAAATTCAAGATCGACGGGCGGGAATTTACGGCCGCGCCGGGAGAAACCATCCTCGAGGTGGCTACCCGCAACGGCATCAGTATCCCGACGCTGTGCCATAATCAGAAAATCTCCCGGACCACTTCCTGTTTTGTCTGTGTGGTCAAGGACAAAAGAACCGGTAAGTTCCTGCCCTCCTGTTCGGCGTGTCCCGCCAATGGTCAGGAAGTGGAATCCTCCTCCGACGAAGTGCGCGATATGCGTCGGACGGCGTTGAATCTGCTGTTGTCCGAACATGCCGGCGACTGTGAAGCGCCCTGTACCGTAGCCTGTCCGGCGCATGCCCAGGTGGAAGAATATGTCCGGGCCGGACGTCGCGGCGACTTCAAGAAATCCCTGAAGATCATCAAGGAACGCATTCCGCTGCCGCTGTCGATCAGCCGGGTCTGCCCACGTTTCTGCGAAAAGGAATGTCGGCGCAATGTTTACGGCAAGCCGGTGGCGATCAACGATTTCAAGCGTCTGGCCGCCGACCTTTATTACGATGAGTACATGGAAGATATTCCGGTGGAAAACGGCCGGAGGATTGCGGTGGTCGGCGCCGGTCCGGCCGGTCTGTCCGCCGCTTATTTCCTGCGGCGCTTGGGTTATCGGGTCAAAATGTTCGAAAAGATGCCCAAGGCCGGCGGCATGCTGCGCTACGGCATTCCCGAATATCGGTTGCCGAAAGCGATTCTCGACCGGGAAATCGCCCATTTTTTCAAGATGGGAATCGAACTGGAATGCAACCGGCAGCTGGGACTCAATCTGTCGCTGGACGTGCTCAAGAGCGAATACGACGCGGTGGCGGTGACCATCGGTTGCTGGAAAGCCGGTTCGATGCGTTGCGCCGGGGAAGAGTTGGCGTTGCAGGGCATTAAATTTCTGGAACGGATTGCCGCCAACGACTGGACCGGGAACAATCCCGGCAAGACCATTGTCGTCGGCGGCGGCAATACCGCCATGGACTGTCTGCGGACTTCGGTGCGTCTCGGCAGCGACGACGTCACTTGTTTCTACCGTCGTAGCGAAGAACAGATGCCGGCGGAAAAACTTGAAATTCACGAAGCGAAGGAAGAAGGCGTCAAGTTCGAATTCCTCGTGGCTCCGGTCAAGCTGGTCCGGAACGACGCCGGCAAGCTGGTGCTGACCTGTCAGCGCATGGAGCTGGGGGAACCCGATGCCTCCGGCCGCCGCAAACCGGTGCCGGTGCCCGGTTCGGAATTCGACGTCGAAGCCGACACGGTCATTGCCGCGATCGGGCAGGCTACCGACGCCCCTCCTGGATTGGCGGTCAACCGCTTCGGCGATCTTGACGTGTGCGAACACACCTATCGGATGAGCGATAACGTTTTTGCCGCCGGCGACTGTGTCACCGGCGCGGCTACCGTGGTGGAAGGGGTTGCCGGCGGACGGATTATCGCCCTCGGCATCGACGGTTTCCTGTCCGGCCGGGAATATCGACCGGAACCGGTGGTCAACGTTTCGCGCGGTCACTGGCAGAGTCTGCGCAAGGAAGACCTCGTCTTCCTGCGTCAGGACGTTTCCGAGGCCGACCGCGTGCCGCAACGTTTGATTCCGATTGCGGAACGCACCTCCACGTTTCATGAAGTGGCGGCGACGTTTACGCCGGAAGAAGTTCAGTCCGAAGGCAAGCGTTGCATCGAATGCAGTTGTACCGCCAAGGGCGACTGTAAACTGCGGCAGCATTCTCAGGAATACGGCGCCGATCCGGAAGCCTATAAGGGCGCCCGGTTGCAGCAGGGTTACGACAACCGCCATCCGGTGATTATTCACGACCGCATGAAATGTATCAAGTGCGGTACCTGCGTGAAAATCTGTGCCGAAGTGGTGAATAAAAACCTGCTCAGCCAGAAATACCGCGGCTTTGCCACCAAGGTCGAAGGTCTCTTCGGCCGGACGTTGCCCGATTCCTGCGCCGAATGCGGCGCCTGTGTGGAAGAGTGTCCGGTCGGGGCGCTCGACTGGCGTTTCAAGGCGTAGCCGGGAGAAAAATTGCGTCCGCCGAACGACGGACGATTTGAGATGAGTAGGGGCGGAATCCGGTTGGCAGACTGTGATTCTGCCCTTTTTCGTATCCGAACCGGAGGGACGGTGTGAAATTGGCAAGGCGCAAAAATGGCTGGTGGCGTTGGCCGATCGGGGTGGCGGCGGGGATAGTGGTGCTGCTCCTGGCGGTCGTTTTTTACATGTTCCGGATCGAGCCGCAGCGGCTGGAACTGCGGCGGTATGAGGTCCGGTTGCACTGCTGGTGGCCGGAACATGACGGGTTGACGTTCATGATCATCGGCGATTTGCATCAGCGCGGCGGCAATCGCGAACTGCGGCGGTTGCAGCGGATTGTGACTCTGGCGAATTCCTGTAAACCGGATGTGGTTTTATTGTTGGGCGATTTTATCGGGTCGCGTACGAACCGTGATTACGAGAACGCGTCGCCGGAGGTGATTGCGGCGTCATTGCACGGTTTGCGGAGTCGTTACGGGGTTTTTGCCGTGCTCGGCAATCACGACTGGTGGTACAATGGGGAGCGGATGCGTCGTGCCCTGACGGCAGTCGGGGTGAAGGTGTTGGAAAACGAATTTTATCCCCTCGAAATCGCTGGGCGCACCTGTAATATTATCGGCCTGCCCGATCGCACCACCCGTCACGAACGCTTCGACCGCCGGCAGTTGCCGGATCCGTCCGTTCCGGCGGTTGTGTTGTCGCATGATCCGGATTTTTTTCCGGAACTGGAGCTGCCTTACGAACTGATGCTGTCGGGGCATACCCATGGCGGCCAAATCGTCCTGCCGGGTATCGGATTGCTGGTTGCGCCGTCGCGATACGGCAACAAATATGTCTATGGACTGGTGGAGGAAGAGGGGCGCAGGTTGTTGGTTACCAGCGGTACCGGCACTTCAATCATTCATGCCCGGTTGTTTTGTCCGCCGGAAATCGTCCTGCTCACCGTCAAAAAAGCGGATTCCTCTTCGGCCGAATAAACTTCTGCCGCGGCCTTGGGGCGTTATCTTCGATTATTGCCGCCAGCGAGATCGAGCAATGGTTCAACCATTGTTCGAGGTGCGTTTACGCTTGCCGAGCAACAAAATATCGCGCAACTGATCGCAGTCGCGGGCGGCGAGCCAGCGGGATTCGAAATTATTGCCCTGAACGATCTGGGCAATGGCGGCCAGGGCTTTGAGATGATAATTGCGGCAGTCGCGGGTGCCGAGAATGACAAAAACCGCTTTGACCAGCCCGTTGGCGCCTTCCATGGCCGCGCCGTCCTTGCAGCGGACCAGTTCGATCTGGAAGCATCCTTCGCCTTCCAGGATCAGATGGGGAATGGCCACAAAATGGTTGATTGCCGTGCTGCTGGTGTTTTCGCGCTCCATCAGCAGTTCGTAGAAACGGTCGGGATCCATGTTTACTCCCGGCGCAAATTTATCGGCGATGGCCCGGAACAAGGTGGTGGTGCACATGGTCCCCTCCATATCCAGCACGCCGCTTCTTTCCACCTGATGATCGAATTCGTCTTTGATGATTTCGTCCCGATGGCGCACCACTTCCAGCAGTTCCTTTTCCAGACCGTGACCGGTCAGTTTACGGTTGGTGATGCGTTCCAGCAGATGCAGCAACGTAAACTCCCGACTGGTTTTGCGGCCGTAAAGATAATATATCAGAATACTGAGGGCGATGACCACCAGATTGATCCGTAAGGCGTCCCAGCCCAGATTGATGAACATGATCGAGAAGACGATGATGCAGATGAGTTGAAAGAAAGGATAAAACGGCACTTTGTAAGTGGGGCGATAGTTGAGAACCCGGCTTTCCCGCAGGATGATGACGGCAAACGCCGCCAGTACATAAGAGGTCAGAATTACCGCGGAGGCCGCCTTTACCAACGTCTCCAGCGGCATCTGGGCGGCAATGCCCATGATGATTCCGGTAATCAGAATTGCGGCCCACGGGGTCTTGCGCCGGACCGTTTCGGCGGCGACGAACGACGGCATCAGTCCGTCGCGACTCAGGGCGAACGGGAACCGCGAGGCCGACATCAGACCGCCGTGTGCCGTCGTGGTAAAGGCCATTACCGCCCCCAGCGTCATTACCGCATAACCCGGCATGCCGGCGATAATTTTAGCGGCATCGGCCACGGAAGTGGTGTCGCCGACGAAGTTCTGCGACGGTGTCACCCCGATGACGATAATCAGAATCGCGACATACAGGAAGATCGTAACCAGCACGGAGACCACGATTCCCAACGGAATATTGTGCGATGGACTTTTCACTTCCTCCGAAATACTGGTGGCGTGAAGCAGGCCCCCGTAGGAGATATAGACCATGGCGGTGGCCAGCAGAATGTCGTTGAAGCTTTTTCCCGGCAGCAGCAGGGGTTTGAACGCTCCGGGATGAACCTCCGGGAGGCCGATTATCACGAAAAATCCGATCGTTACCAGCAAAATGATGACCATGAAGTTTTCCAGTGCCGCCGCCGCCTTGACCCCGGCCAGATTGAACAGTATAAACAGCATGGTCAGGATAATGCTGCTGCTCCATACCGGAATGGCCGGGAAAAAAACATGGATCACTTCCGACATCCCGAACACGGCGAAAGCACTTTTCATAATCAGCGCCAGCCAGCTTAAGATTCCGGAAATGGTGCCGACCAGCGGTCCCATACTGCGGGTGACGAAATAATACGCCCCGCCGGCTTTCGGCATGGCGGTGGTCAGCTCAATAACATTGAGAATACCGATGATGGCAATAATCCCGGCCAGAAAATAGGAAATGAACAGGGCCGGTCCGACATAGGGAAAAACTACTCCGGGTAAAATGAAAATGCCCGAACTGATCATGGCCCCGGTGGAAATACTGAACACATCGAAAAACTGTAGCGACCGACGCAAACTCATCGCTATTCATCCTTATCTTAAATGCCGTCCGCATTGGTTTGTGAGCATCGGAGCCTGCTTGATTATTCGGAAGGCCCCCTGAAATACCTATAATAACTCTATCATCGATTCCAGCGGCCTGCAATCTTTTTTCGGTAAAGATGGAATAGAAATTACGTAATTGCGGCATTTCTGCTCCGGTGTCGCCGGAGGGTGGCGGGAAGAT
>JAQUZV010000074.1 GCA_028691155.1 Victivallales bacterium | reverse complement strand
GAGTGCTTTCCCGTTCGCAAACGCCCCGGCGCAAGGGCTTTACAGCACAAAGGACAGGATTGTTAAAATCCTGTCCTTCAGCGACTTAAATGCTAAAATGGTGGAGGCGGGGGGAGTTGAACCCCCGTCCTGGAGAGATTCCATGTGGACTTCTACATGTTTGTTCCATCTTTGTGGTTTTTCGTCCCGCCGCGTAGCCGATGGACAGGCCGGCTTTGAGACTATCCTTCCTGAAATCTTACCCGATGCCGAAAGGCCGAACATTCGAGCCAGGGCGCTGCTGACGTCTTTATCCCTTAGCACCCGTCAGGGTAAAGACGTGGCCGTCAATTAAGCAGCCAGTGCGTATTCTTCGTTAGCAATTATTTGCTTGACCGATGATTTACGAGGCCAACGATCATCCTCGACATGCCGTCACACAATCTACCTGACCAGTCGAAACCATGTCGCCCCCGATCCCGGATCGGAAGACCATCCGTAGACTGATGTGTCTGCCATATTTATACATGCCCGCGGCAAATTTGCAAGATGTCCGGCGAAAAAACAATATGTTTTTTTCGACCGCTTTATTTCAACTGATAGGTCAAGGTCACCACAATTTTGGCGTTCTTGGTGATGCTGGACAGATCGTACACCCCATAGTCGGAGATGTCTCCGGAATCCGGCGCCGTAATCTGAAACACCCCCTGTCGGGCCGATTTCAAACCGCCAATCCGGCCTCCACTGCTCTGGGCGATCAGTCGGGCGCGATCATAACCGTTCTGCGTGGCCTGCGCCAGCAGATCCATTTTGCATTTGTCAAGATTGGAGATGAAATATTCCGGACTGTTGACCGTGATTTCCAGACCGAGCAATAACAGGTCATTGAATGTTTTGTATTTGCTGCTGATCAGCTTGACGTTGTCGGACGCAATGGTGATCGGCTGCGACAACTGATAAAAATCCAGCTCGTTGGTGTCTTTGCCGTTGGCATTTTTTTTGACTACCTTTAGCGTCCGCATGCCTCCTACGGTAATTTCTTCCGGCTTGAATCCGGCTGTCTTGATCTTGGCCAGCACCATGTCGGTTTGCTGGTTCAAGGTGCTGTACGCGGTTTTCAGTACCTTGTCGCTGACCGTCAGCACGACGTCAAATCGGCCGCGGTCGGAGATGATATTGCTTTCGGCGTAACCTTTCACCTGTAATTTGCTCTCCTTTTCCAGCCGGATCAACAGGTGAGACAGCGCGAAAGCGGAGCCGATCATTCCCACCACTATGATAATCCCGAACCATGACAGCGGCACAATCTTGATTTTCATGAATTTTCTCCCCGGAATGTAAATTAAAAATCAACTATGGAAACCAATACCCGGGAATTGTTTTTTTTCAATACCGGAAACAAGAATTTTTCCACGGTTGGGGCGTGCGCTTTTTCCGGACTTTTCGGGAGTTCCGGAAAAGAGATGGTTTTAAAATCGGTTTGTGGGAGTATCTTATCGGTAAGCCGCCGAAAAGCGCCGCTTATATAATGGAATTATAAGACCGTATTTTCGGGGCGGAACGTGGGCCTGCCGCTGGCGATGGTTGCTTGAGCCGTCGTGGCATCATTAATCGGCGCCGTAAATCAATGCTGGAAATACAGGGATGGAATAAAATGTCGGAACAAACACCGCCGCCGGAGCAGGAACCGGGAAACGGCATGAGCAAAAAACAGTTTCGGGCCGCCATGTTGATGATTATTGTTATCGGGTTGGCCTGGTCCGGTTTCAATCAGTTTTGGGCTCCGGAATCAAAGCGCGATTCCGTTCCCGCTTCCGATGCCGCGGCAACGGCGGTCAAAGCGGTGGCGGTGCATCGGGAGTACCGTTGTTATCCGATTATGGGGACGGTGGCCGAGGTTAGCTTATACGGTGATCCGGAACTGACCGGGAAGGCCGCCGACACGGTTTACGATACGTTCCGGGAGATTGAAACGGTCGGCAATATTTATGATGCCAAAAGCGAGCTTTCACAATTGAATCGGACCGCGGCGCGGCAGCCGTTCGTTTGCAGTGAATTGTTGTGGCAGATGCTGACCGAGTCGCGTCGGGCCTGGAAACTTTCCGGCGGGGCGTTCGATGTTACCGCCAGACCACTGATGGTGATGTGGGGATTTTATGTCAAATCGCAACAGCGCCTGCCCGATGCGGCGGCCAGAAACCGGGCGTTGGCGGTGGTGGGTATGGACAAAGTGATTTTCAACGACCGCGATCATACGGTCAAATTCACCCGCGACGGCATGAGTATCGATCTGGGCGGCATTGCCAAAGGGTTTGCCGTGGATTTGGCGGTGGTGCGTATCCGGAAGATGGGCATTGCCTGCGGCGTCGTCAACCTGGCCGGCAACATGTACTGTTTTCCCCAACCGCCGCCCGGGAAAAATAACTACACCATCGGCATTCGCGATCCGCTCGACAAAGATAAATCCTGCGGCACCATCGTCTGCCGGAATATCTCCGTGGCCACCAGCGGTAATTACGAGCGTTATGTGGTGATCGGCGGGAAGCAGTACACGCACATCATGAACGTCAAAACCGGAATGACGGTGCAGAATATGCTGGCCGTATCGGTGGTTACTCCCCGTGCCACCGACGCCGATTGGCTGTCCACCGCGATTTTTATCAACGGCGAAGCGTTCGGTCGCCGCATCAGTCGGGACATTCCCGGCACCTCGGCCTTGCTGATTCGCCCCGGCCGCAGGCTGCCGGAGGTGATCCGGATCGGCGATATCTGGGGCGAAATCAAGTTGTGACCCTGGCTGCTTTCCGGCGGTTTTTTGTATTGCCGGGATGGCGTTTCCCGCCTCTAGCGGGCGTGGTCGAGCCACAGGGCGCGCAGGGCACGAACCCGGGCGGTGACATCTTCGGCCTGGGTGATTCCAGTCACCATGGCGATGCGGGAGGCTCCGGCCCGGAGCAAGGCGGGAATATGCCCGGCCTTGATGCCGCCCATGACCGAAAAGGGCACGGTGACGGCGGCGGCAATTTGTTTTAGGTTGTCCATTCCGACAACGGGGTAGGAGACGTTTTTGGTGCCGGTGGGAAAGATCGGACCGATGTTGATGCAGTCGGCGCCACCGCGGATGGCGGCGGCGGCTTCTTCCCGGTTGTGGGTGGAATGGCCGATGAGCAGCTCGGAATGGAGTTTGACGGCGGCTGCCAGCGGCAGATCGTCCTGGCCCAGATGGACGCCGTCGGCGCCGACGGCCAGGGCGATATCGGCGTGATCGTCGATCATCAGCAACATCTCATAGCGTGAGGTAAGGTCGCGGTATTGTTCCGCCAGACGCCACAATTGGGGCAGGGGCAGGTTCTTTTCCCGCAACTGGACGATGCGGGCGCCGCCGTCGGCAACGGCTTTCAGAATGTCGAGCACCGGGCGTCCGGCGGTGAATTCGGACGAGATAACCGGATACAGGTCGATGTTTCGGAAGGCGGAAATACGTTCGGCTTTGGTTTTCATTGGTCGTTATTTTTATCCTTATTCCCGACGGCGGCGGCCGCGGTTTTGGGTTGATAGCATTCGCAGTCATCCATCGGATCTACTTCCCGGTCCCAGTGGGCGCAACGGGTTCGGAACGGGTGGGCGATGAAATGGCGGCAATCTTTGCAGAAACGTTTGACATCGGCGGCAATGGTATAGTCGGGGCGTTCCAGTTTTTCCCCGCCCAGCAGTTGGGACAACGCATCCAGCGAGGCGGCTTTCTTTTCTTCCGCCGGAGGCGGCGCGGTGGTCTCGACCACGGGCAGGCGGGCGCCGCAGAGCGGGCACTGCAGAATTTTCTCCTTGACGGTCCAGTCGGCCATCACCACGTGCTCCTTGGCAAAGGTTTCCTGCCGGCAATGAGGGCAAACAATCCGGTCTCCCGCTTTCATTTTTTTCATCTCCGTTGACTGATCCTGTTGTTCTCGTCATAAATATAGAGCCGGAGGACGTCGGAGCAACCCGGGAACCGGGAAAGAGGCGAATTTTTTCGCGGCTTATCCTCATTCGGCCGGGGTTCGGGAGGGCAAAATTACGGAAAAACACCGGGGCGGGATTGCATATCGCGTTCGATTGATTATTGTAATCCCAAATTGTACCTGGGACGGTGGTGGGGTGGAAAGGAGATGGGATGGGAGTAAACAGTAAATCGTCCAATCGCGATCGTAACCGTTATTACTATCTGTATGATGTCCTGATGCACTACAAGGAGACATTGGGGGAACGCCTGATTGAGAATAAAAAAATACTCGGGAACGCCGTCTGCCTGATCGATCCCCATACTCATTCCACCCATAGCGACGGTCGCGGATCGGTGTCGGACAACTACGAAGTGGCAATGACCTGCGGCCTCGATTATGTCTATATTACCGATCACAATACGGTCGAACCGAAAAAATACGCCCGGATGCTGGAGGGCATTTCCTGGGGACAGGAGACGCGGGAAGAGCCCCATATCGTTCTGCTCCATCCGGAACACCCTTATGTGCCGGAACCGGGGACGGCGTTGCACGATATTCTGGCGGGCGCCCGCGATCGGGGCAGTTTTGCCTTTGTCGCCCATCCGGCCGGGCAGGGGACGCCGCGGGAATCGCCGGAAGAAATTCTGGCCCGGCTCCGGACAATCGGACCGGTTTTCGCCATGGAGGTGCTCAACGGCATTTTTCAGGTGTTCCGGTCCTGGGATGTCTGCGATCGGCTGGCGGTGAAAATATGGGACCGGTTGTTACGGGAAGGACGGCATGTCGCTCCGATCGGAACCAGTGATGCGCATGAACCGTTCGGTATCGGCACCGCCTGGACCGGCGTATATGTTTCGGAGGTCAGCCAGAACACAATTACGGCGGCGCTTCGTGACGGGAATTGTTTTGCCAGCGAGGCACCGTTGTTGCGGTTCGGCATCAACGGGCGGCCGATGGGTGCGGAACTGGTTGCGGCGGAGGGAGACGAACTTCTTCTACAGTTGCAGGCGGTCGACAGTGCGGGATTGCGCCGGATCAGTCTGATCGGAGACGGACGGGTAATCCATTCTTTTGCGCCGGACGGGGAACATGATTTTTCCGCTACATATCCGGTGGCGGCCGGACATACAGCCGCCTGTTACCGCGTGGAAGTGGTGGCCGAAGACGACCGGCGTGCCTTCAGCGGCCCGATTTATACCATACCGGAAAAAGGCGTTGGGCGCGATTAAAACACTTGCCAGCGGCGGCGGGGGGATGTAACTTATCCGCTGCAATCAGGAAAGGAGTTCCATGGATTTTTACCGGTTGGTTTTTTATGTGCCGGCCACGCATCTCGAAGCGACCAAGCGGGCGGTGTTTGCCGCCGGCGGCGGTCGTATCGGCAATTACGACTGTTGTGCCTGGGAGACGGCCGGGACCGGACAATTTCGTCCGCTGGACGGCAGCAAACCCTTTCTTGGTTGTCGCGGCAAAGTCGAGGTGGTACCGGAAGTCAAGGTGGAGATGGTTTGCGGACCGGAAGTGCTGGCGGCGGTAATCGCGGCGCTGAAGGCGGCGCATCCTTACGAGACCCCGGCATACCAGTATTGGCCGGTGCAGGGATAATGATGGCACTACTTACCGGAGCAAAGCGATAATGTTTTTTCTGCAGGAACTTTTTCAGGGCGACCCGATTCCCGGACTGATTCAGATCGGGGTCGTGATTTTTTCGATCTGCTGCCATGAGTTCGCCCACGCCTGGACGGCGTTGCAACAAGGCGACGCCACCGCGGCCGATGCGGGCCATTTGACGTTGAATCCGCTGAAGCAGATGGGGGTGTTTTCCCTGATTGCATTGCTGTTTCTGGGGATTGCCTGGGGGGCGGTGCCGGTGAATCCGTCCCGGATGAAGCATAAGTACAGCCATATGCTGGTGGCGTTGGCCGGTCCGGCCATGAATTTGCTGTTGTTTGCTCTGTTTACCATTGCCTATGTGGTCAACGCCGATTTTATCCACAATCCGGGTCTGAAACTGTTGACCTGGTTGGGGGGAATGCTCAATGTGGTGCTGTTCATCTTCAATCTGCTGCCGATCCCGCCGCTGGACGGGTGGACGGTTTTTGGTCAGAGGTTGTGCCGCCACCTGAATTTCAATTCGGAATTCATTAAGGGGGCGGCGGTGTTTCTGGTCCTGCTGTTGTTGTTTTCCGGTCAATACTTTTTTTATGTCGGACAGAAAGTGTTTGTTTTCGGCGTGGAGAACATTCAGTTTGTTCTGGTCCATTGGTTCCATCTGGTTCCGGGAGTGTAGGCATGGTTGGAGAGGAACGTCAGGTCTGGAAAGTTTCCGAAGTGAATGCGGCCATTCGCGAACTGGTCGAAAACAGCCTGATGCCGTTTTGGCTGCGGGGCGAGGTGGGGACGATCAGTATTCAGCGCTCCGGGCATGTCTATCTGACGCTGAAAGACGACCGGACGCAACTGAAAGCGGTGTTCTTCGGCGGGGCGGCGCAGGCACGGCAGTTTAAGCTGCAACCGGGCGTGGCGGTCGAAGCTTTCGGCAAACTGACGGTGTACGAGGTGCGCGGCGAATATCAGTTTTCCGTGCGGATGCTGCGGCCGCTGGGAGTGGGGGATTTGCAGCGCCGGTTCGAGGAATTGCGGGTGAAACTGGAGAGCGAAGGACTATTTGCCCCGGAACGCAAACGCCGGTTGCCGGGGCTGCCGCGGCGCATCGGTGTGGTCACCTCTCCCGACGGTGCGGCAATTCGGGACTTTCTCCAGATCATCGACCGTCGTTTCCCCGATATCCGGATCAAAATTTATCCCGCTCCGGTTCAGGGCGAGGGGGCCGGGGAAAAACTGGCCCGCGGCGTCAACTATTTCAACCGGTATGACAATGTGGACGTGATTGTTGTCACCCGTGGCGGTGGCAGTATGGAAGACCTCTGGCCGTTCAACTCGGAAGAACTGGCCCGGGCCATTGCGGCCGGGCATCTTCCGGTTATCAGTGCGGTCGGACACGAGATCGACTATACCATTTGCGATTTTGTGGCCGATCTGCGGGCGCCGACGCCTTCGGCCGCCGCGGAACTGGTGATCGGGCAGCAGGCGGAAATTCGTAGTCGGTTGGAGCGATTGCGGAAACATTTGCGTCAGGCGCTGGAACTGCGGGCGGAGAAATTACGGCGTCGGCTCGACCGTGCGGCCGGCAGTTATGTCTTCCGGGAACCCGGACATCTGGTGCGGCAGCGGCAACAGCAATTGGACGAACTGCTGAATGCGATGCGGTCGGCCGCGGCGCAATATCACCGGCAACGGGAACACGGTTTGGCGCAACTGCGGTTGCGGCAGGCGGCGATCCGGCCGCAACCGGCCCTGCGCGAACAGCAGCGCCGGTTGACGGAGTTGGTTCACCGGCAACGACACTTTGCCGCTTACCGGTTGGAACGGGGACAGGCGCAACTGGCGCAGTTGAGCGGTCGTTTGACGGCATTGTGTCCCGACCGGGTGTTGCAGCGGGGCTATGCGATTTTGACGGCGGCGGATACCGGGCGGATTATTGCATCGGTGGCGCAGGCAACGCCAGGTCTGGCGATTGCCGCCAGATTGGCCGACGGGAAGATTACCGCCACGGTTACGACGGCCGCGCCGGCCGATTCCGGAAGCGTGGAATAACGGTCGTTCGGCCACGGATATTTCCCCGGCCACGGCGATTTTTGCCGCAACTTACTGTCGGCGGTCTGATTCCATATCGGTAAAGATATGGTTGAAGTGCTTGACAAATTGCGGTCGGAATGGTAACTTTTCATCGTTTATTGTGGGGTGAGACGGTTTTCGTGAATAATTGCCGATAATCGGGATGGATCGGAAAAAGGCGATGCAAATAAAGGAATCGTCCCGGTATTTCGGCCGTAGTTGGGGTGCCGGGGGCGGTTGGGATGGTCGGGAGTGATTTCGTCCGGTCCGAAAAAGAGGGCAGGGGCGGCGATCCGGACTTAATGCGTATATTTCTCGGTCCTTTTTTGACGGAGTGAAGATAATGATGGTGGATTTCCTGCAAAGCTTTTCCGGTTTTTTTATTTATCCTTTGGTGGCATTATCGGTATCGGCGATTCTGACGTTTCTGGGTATCCGCATTCTGCCCCGTCTGGGCTATGTCGATAAACCGGGTGGACGGCATATTCATAAAAAGGCAATTCCGCGTGGCGGCGGTATTGCCGTTATCGTGGCTTTTTTCCTGGCGCTGGGGCTTTATCTGCTCAACAGCAAGGTGTCGTCCGGCGTATCGCCCGGCGAATATTGGTTTTCCGGCAAAGAATCGGTCGGCGGGTTGTCGTTGTTTTGGCGGTTGTTTCTGCCGGCGTTGCCGCTTTGTCTGCTGGGGCTGGTCGACGATCGGCATGAACTGAAATCGTGGATCAAGCTGCTGGTGCAGTTGCTGGTGGTGGTGGTGGTCTGGCTGACCGAGGACAAGTATGTGATTTTCGGTTGGGTCCTGCCGGTGTATGTGTCTTTGCCGCTGACCGCGTTGTGGGTAATCATCATCATCAATGCCTTCAATTTGATTGACGGATTGGACGGGTTGGCGTCGGGACTGGCCATTGTTTCTTCGGTTTGTATGGCCATCTGGTTTCTGTTGGTCGGCAAGCATGGGGCGGAAGCGGTAACCATGTTGATTCTCGGCGCGGCCTGTCTCGGATTCCTTTATTTCAATTTTCATCCGGCCAAGATTTTTCTGGGTGACACCGGCAGTACGTTTTTGGGCTTGATTTTTGCGGTGATCGGGTTGTCGACCATGGAT
>JAQUZV010000073.1 GCA_028691155.1 Victivallales bacterium | reverse complement strand
GCCTATTGACCGGATGTGTCTGGAAGGGGGGCGACCGGATGCTTTACCCCTTGAAGCCGGCGGAGGATATGACGCCGTACCGGCGGTTCGTCGGCACCTGGGAAGGACGTATCGACAAGAAGACGACGGCCATGGTGCAACTGCGCTATCTGGCGAAGCACCAGATGTTCCATCTCGATCTGACCATCTTTGAAGACATGGAAACGGTGTTTCCGTCGCTGATCGGTACTTTTTCCGAAATCGATGACGCGACTTATTTGTGTGCTATGCTGGATGTCAACGCGTTGGAAAGGGATGTGAAAGCGGCCATGGGGCAGAGATATTCCATCAGCCATCTGGTGATTCCTCCGGTTCTTCTGGCCCGGATCGAACCGCAGCCGGACGATACCATCAAGATTTCGGTGCTCTATTTTGCCCGTCGTGACGACAAGGGTGTTTTCAAGAGCAAGATCGATGCGGCCATGATTTACGATGACCGCGCCTATTTGTTGCTCAATTCTCCCGATCAGATACGGGAATTCATTCATAAACAAAAATATGTGTTGCAGGAGCTGATGACGCTGCGGCGCAAGAGCCCCGGGCCGGTAAAGCCGGCATCGGTGGTAATTGAAGGGGTACGAAATGATCCACGTTATAGCATCCATTGAACTGAAACCGGAATGCTTTGATGAATTTTTGACGGTTTTCAAGGAAAACATGGTTAATGTTCGGGCCGAGGACGGCTGTATCGACTATGTTCCGTGTGTTGATGTCGAATCCGGGCTGTCGCCGCAGGTGACGGTGCGGGAGCATGTCGTAACGGTGCTGGAAACGTGGGAATCGACGGATCATCTTCGGGCCCATCTCGCAACGCCCCATATGCTCAAATACGAAAAGAAAACCCAGGACATGAAAGTTTCAACTCAGGTGCAGGTGATTGAACCGGCGTAAGGTGGTAAAAATGGAGCGGGTGATGGGAGTCGAACCCACGTGACCGGCTTGGGAAGCCGGGGCATGACCGTTTTGCTACGCCCGCCCGTAAAAGGTGACTAAATTTATATCAATATTATCCGTTGTCAAGTTGGCGACGGATAAATTTTATCGAAAATCGGCGGTTGATCTCTGGTCGTGAGCCATGCGGTGAAATGGGGTTTCGGGCACGGCGGGGCCGCTGCGGAGTGAGCCGGCTGAAGAAACCGGGTGGAATATCCGGTGAAACTGAACGGTATTGGTTCCTGTTGTCTGTATTGATCGGGCGGGATATTGAAAATATAAAATTTATGCCGTTTTCAGGTCGTCCGGCGGGGAGAATGCGCCGGTCCCGGCCGGGACCGACGGAGCGCGGTAATGGATAACAGATGATGGTTGCAGACAAAGCACAAAAGTCGCTACGGCGAAAACGGCGGTTGGGATGGTCGCATGTTCTGGTTATGGTTCTGACCGCCGGGGTGATGTTGCTTTACCGGTATGTTCCGGTATATCTGGGTGACCGGTTGCTGCCGCAACTGGCGGCGGCGGCCGGAATTGACGGGATCAGCGGTTCTTTTTCCCATCTGGGTCTTTTCGATGCCGAATACCATCAGGTACGGTTGCGGTTGAAAGGGCGGCGGGTTATTGCCGCCGATTCCATCCGCATCGGTTACCGCCTGCCGTTGTGGCCGTTCCGGAAACAGTTGGAGGTGCGGGAGCTGACGATTTTCGGGGCGCGGGTCAATGTGGTTCGGGATGGCGATCACTGGCGCATCCCCGGTCTTTATCCCGACTTGGTCGGGAAGGCCGCGGCTCCGGCCGAGGGTTCGGCGACCGGAACCTCCCGCATTGCGCTCAATCTGCGGCAACTTTATTTGAATCGGTGTTCGTTGCGGGTGGAAAATGCGCCCGGTCGGGTCTGGGAATTTCCTTTCACCTTGCGGTTGGTCCGGACCGGTGCGGCGGCGGAGAATATCTCGGCCTTTCTAAAGCTGCAATGTGCCGGAGATGCCGTTCGCGGCCGCTTCGACTGGAACCGGACGCGCGGAAATTTGCGGTTGCGGGGAGAGATCAGTCCGGATCATTATTTCCCCGCCGGACAGGCTCCGGTGCGCGGGCAGTTGGACTTTACCGCCGATATTTTTGGAATCATGCCGCACCACGGGGAGCGCCGTCTGGATGGTATTGTCCGGTTGACGCCGTCATTGCTGACGGCGGGCGGGTGGCAACTGACGCCGGCGTCGGCTGCTGTTTCCGCATCGTCGTGCGAATTGCGTTTTACCATGTCTCAGCCGGGGCTGGCCGAGTTTTCCTGGTCCGGGCCGTCAATCCGCGGTCCGGTGAGCTGGACGCCGGGACGGGGCCGCGGGCGGGTGACCTGGGATGAGCGGACGGTGGTCCTGAACGGAACCGGTGAAGGTGTCATCGGCAATGGTCTCCGGCCGGAACTGAAATGGCGTTCACCGCTGCCGGTGCGACAGCAGTTGACGGTGGAATGGGATCGTCGTGCGGCCGTTGTCTCCTGGCATGGGCGGGTTACGACACTGGCGTTGCCGGACACCGCTCCGGCCGCATTGCTGACGCCGTACGGAGTTTGTTTGCCGGGCCGGTTGCAGGTGGAAGGTACGGGGAAGTTCCGGTTGCAGCCGTTGCCGCATGAGGACGATTTGACGGCGCAACTGCAACTGGTGTCGGCTCCGGGGCTCGGGTGGGCGGTCGGGGAGCGATCGGGACGGCCTGGGCGTGAAGTTATCGTCGTGGAGCGGCCGCAATTGGAATTTACCGTGGCACGGCGACAGGGGCAATGGCAGGGCGGATTGACGGCCGTTGCGGCGGCGCTGCGGTTGCCCGGGGCCGGGTTGACGGTAGGGGACACGATTTTACAATTGCCGTTACCGGGGCGGAACGGCGTGGTCGCGGTTGGACGGCTTGAGTTGGCGCGTCTCTGTTGGCGGCGGAAACCGCTGACGGATGTGGTGTTGACGGGGAAAATCGGGGCCGACCGGTTGGTTTTTACGGGCCGGTTGCAGCCGAAAATTCTTCCCGGCGCCCCTTGGGATTGTCGGCTGGAATTGCAGTGGCGGCCGGAGTTCTGTGCCGCTGTCGCGTTGGATTTCGGCCCTTATGCTTTGGCGGAGCCGTTGCGGCCGGGAACGTATTTTCCGGTGTTGAATGATTTGGTAATTACCGGAAATATTGAAGGGCATGGGCGTGGCCGTTGCGATTCTTCCGGTTACGGCGGCAGCGCCGCTTTTGCCTGGCGCAACGGAGCGGTGAAGAGTGAATCCCGGCATCTGGCGGCGGAAAAGATCGATTTTTCGCTTGAGCTTCCCGATCTGCCGCGTTGGCAGACGCCGCCGTTGCAACAATTTTCCTGCGCTTCGCTACAGCTCGGGAGCGTCGGCTTATCCCATCTGACGGCGGGATATCAGGTGGAGCGCGGCCCGGCGTTGCTGCTGGAAAATTTTTCCGCCGACTGGTGCGGCGGCAAGATTCATACTCAGGCGCTGCGCTTGGCGCCGGGACAGCGCGAGATGCGGGCGGTGGTGTATTGCGATGGTCTGAAGTTGCCGGAGCTGCTTCGGACCCTGGGGGTGGCCCAGGCTGCCGGGACCGGTCGGATTCACGGTCGGCTGCCGTTGTGCGTCGGACCGGACGGACTGGCGTTGGAGCCGGGTTTCCTCTATTCCGAACCGGGAGAAAAGCATCAGTTGCGACTTGATGGCTTGCAGGACATGTTACGGGGTGTGCCGCCGGAGTCGGTGCAATATGCCCAGATTGATCTGGCGGCGGAGGCGCTTCGGGATTTTACTTATGACTGGGTGCGGCTCAACTTTGCCAGTGTCGGAGAAGAATTGCAGTTGCAGATGCAGCTGGACGGCCGGCCGAATCGGCCGTTACCGTTTTCTTTCGATGCCGCCGGCAACCGTCTGGTGCGGGTTGACGGCGGCAAAGCATCTTTTCAGGGAATTCGGCTGGACTTGAATTCCAGTTTGCCGATGAATAGGCTGTTGAAATTTAATCGCAATCTCAAACAACTCTTTGGAGGCCGTCAATGAAAATTATCCGTCTGACCGGATTCGCAGTGTTGCCGCTGCTGTTCTGGGGCTGTTCCACCAGCCACCGGATCGACACGCACAACGATGTGAACCTGAAACCGATAGAAATCAAGCCGATTCATATTACCATCGATATCAATGTTAAAGTCGACCGGGCTCTGGATGACTTTTTCGGCGATGTCGATGCGGCGGGAAAAAAGCTGAATACCGCTCCGACGGCGTCGGCTTCCGCTAAAACAATAAACCCGGCGGTGTCGACCGCCAAATAAACCAGGAGGAGAGTAGTTATGAAATGGAGGCGTATGTTCAACCTGATGGCAGTGGCATTAACCTTGGGATTTATGGTTTCGGCCAGTTGCGTGGTTTTTGCTTCGCCGTCCGACGACATCCGGACGCGGATGAAGGAGCGGCTGCCCAAGTTGAATAAACTCAAGGATGCCGGGGTGATCGGCGAGGATAACAAGGGCTTTATCGCGATACGGGATAAAAGCGCCGATACCGGGAATGTGGTCGGGGCGGAAAATACCGACCGCAAAGCGGTTTACGTGGCCATTGCCAGAAAGAACGGTGCATCGCCGGAAACCGTCGGTCAGCGCCGGGCGATTAAGATTGCCGAAACCGGCAAGTCGCACCACTGGTTTCAGAATGCCGCCGGGAAATGGTATCAGAAACCATAATTGTCGCGTGATAACCCGGACTCCGGCAAGGCCGCGTCCGGGTTACTTTTTCCGGCTTCGCGGCGGCCGGAACTGTACGGCCTGGTTGACCGTCAGGCTCTGCTGTACTTCCGCCGCGTTCAGGTAGCGCCATCGGCCCGGTTCCAGTCGGCCCAGTCCCAGCGCGCCGAAACCGATCCGCACCAACGATACGGTACGGCAGCCGGCATAGTCGATCATGCGGCGGATTTCCCGCTTTTTGCCTTCGTTGAGGATAAAGACGAAGACTTCCGAGGAAATGCGGACGATTTCGCGTGCCCGGAGGCGGTCACCGGCATCGATGATGCCGCGGCGCAATTCTTCCAGCTTCTCGGCCGGAATCGGCCGATCGGTACGCACTACATAGGTTTTCAGAATTTCATAACGCGGATGGGTGAGTTTGGCCACATAATCCCCGTCGTTGGACAGGATCAGCAAACCTTCGCTGTCGCGGTCCAGCCGTCCGGCGGTGAACAGCCTTGTTCCCGGCGTTTTGACCAGCTCGAAAACGATATGTTCGGCGTGGGGATCGGAGGCGGTGCAGGTATAGCCGGGGGGCTTGTTCAACATGATGTAGCAGCGTTTGGCCGCCATGGTCACGGCTTTGCCGTCGACGGCCACGCGGTCGTCTTCCGTCACTTTGGTCCCGGTGGCGGTGACGATCCGACCGTTGACGGCGACCCGTCCGTCCGCGATAATGGTTTCGCATTCGCGGCGCGACGCCACTCCGGCCAGACTCATAAAGCGTTGCAGCCGCATCGGAAATACGGTTGGAGATTCATCCTTCATGGTCACTCCCGGTTCAGGGTGCATATTTGCAATAAAAGATGCCGCGGCGGCTGACGGTGCGCCGGACAATTCTGGCGTCGCTCAACTGATGCAGCAGTTCGATGGCGTGATCGCGGGACAGCGCCAGGGCGGCGGCAATGTCGTCGGCGGTGCCCGGACGACGGCTGACGATGTCGACAATCCGGTCTTTCAATTCGTCCTCGGGCAGTCCGGCATCCTCATAACTTTGATAGTGGAAACGGCCGACCGCTTCCACCGGCACCAAATCGTGCAGCCGTGCGACGAAGTGGCGGAGTGTGGTTTCGGAGGCCGGTTTGAGCCAGGAGACACAACCGGGGCGATCCAGGGTGTTGAGCTGAACTTTGTCGGGCCTGATGGCGGCAATCAGCCGGCGAGACCGGTCGATGGCGGCTTCGGAGTCGTTGACTCCGGGGACTACGAACACTTCCAGCCAATAGGCGCCGGTAAAGGTTTTCCGAAACCGGGTCAGGGCATCCACCAGCGCGGCCAGCGACATTAATGACTGAGCCCGGTTGATGGTGGCGAATTCCTCCTCGCAGGAAGCGTCGAGCGAGGGGATGATGAGGTCGATATCCTTGACGGCGGCGGCCACTTCCGGGTCGCCCAGCAATGAACCGTTGGTCAGCAGGCAGAGGCGGTATTGCGGGTAGTGCCGCCGCACAAAGGCGACGACGTCGCCGATCCGCCGGTTCAGCGTCGGTTCGCCGGCGCCGGAAAAGGTCAGGTAATCCAGTTCGGGGTCGGCTTTCAGGACGGCGTCGAGTTCCCGGATTACGTCATCGACCGGAACATATTCCTTGCGTTCCAGCGTCAGCAGCGTAGTGGCGCCGGCTTCGCAGTAGATGCAGTCGTTGCTGCATGTCTTGTGGGGAACCAGATCGATTCCCAGAGATCGGCCCAGGCGCCGGGACGGAATCGGACCGAAAACATATTTACCGTTCATCTTATTCTGATTTGTCCTGAAACCGGATTTATTCCCGTTTCCGGTTCCGAGCCGGTCCGGAAGGAGCGTTTGGGGAGATAAATCGGTTTTTTACTTCAATGATATAATTTTTACGAAAATCGGTTTATAAGCCGCGTTATGCTGCTATAATATACAAATAATGTGGAAATTACAATCCCCGAATCGGATATAGAGGTAAAAATGGTTTGGTGGCAGGTTTATGTGGTGGTGTTGGCGACGGCGGCAATTCTGTCTCTGGTATTGACTCCGGTTTGCGAAAAAGTGGCGTTGCTGACCAATTTTCTGGATCGGCCGGATGACCGGCACAGCGGTCACGCCCGTCCGATTCCGGTGTTGGGCGGGGTGGCGATGTTTCTGGCATGGCTGATGACGATTGTCGGCGGGGTGGCGGCGTTTTTGTCGTTGCCGTCGGGCGGGGTCGGTGCGGAAGTGGCCGGTTATGTTCATAATCTCACCCGGATTTCCGGGCGGCTGATGTTTCTCTGTCTTGGCGCGCTGTTGGCGACGCTGCTCGGCTTTATCGACGATTATTTTCCGCTCAGTGCCAAGGTCAAGTTTTTCGGACAGGTGGTGGTGGCGGTGATTGCCGTCTGGCTCGGCGGGATGCGGGTGTCGCTGTTCATTCCCTGGGAACCGGTGACTACGGTTATTTCGGTCTTCTGGGTTCTGCTGATTATCAACGCGATTAATTTTCTCGACAACATGGACGGGTTGGCGGTCGGTATTGCGGTGATCTGTCTGGCGTTGCTGACGGTGGTGGCGGTTATCAGCCGGCAATATTTCATTGCGGCTTTGGGGGCGGCCTGCGTGGGCAGCGGGTTGGGATTCTGGTTTTTCAATTATCAGCCGGCCTCGATTTTTATGGGCGATTCGGGCAGTCATTTTCTGGGTTATACCCTGGCGGTGTTGAGCGCAGGGGTGACTTATCATATGCCGGAGATTTCCCACACTCGGCTGACTTGTCTGATTCCGTTGTTCATTCTGGCGGTGCCGTTGTTCGATACATTGGCGGTGGTGGCGATCCGGCTTCATTACCATCGGCCGGTCTATGTCGGCGATCACAACCACATTTCACATCGTTTTGTCAAGATGGGGATGTCGAAGAAGCATGCCGTGATGACGGTGCATCTGTTGACGCTGGCGCTGGGGTTGGGGGTGTTGCCGTTGATGTGGGGCGATATTTTCACGGTGGTGGTGGTGATGGTGCAGTCGCTGGTGTTTCTGTCGATTATTACTTTGCTGCAGTTTGCGGGGGGATACGATTGCGGCAAGATGGGTCATCCGGAGATGCCGGGGACGACGAAGCAGACCGGCGCGGGCGGAAAAGAGCCGTAACGGGTAATGTCTTATGGTTATTTCCGGAGGATGGGGGGATGAAACTGTCGTTTTTCCACCGCAATTGCGGGAAAAATCGTGATATGACGGTTTTTCGACTTGCCCCGTCCGGTAATTCGCTTTACATTATCGCCGAGAGTATAGTGCGATCAAAAGGTAAAGATTTTATCATAACGGCAAACAATAAATGATTGAGACGGAAAAGGACGGCCGGCGTCTGGTGGAGCGGGCCATACTGGTTGGCATCTGCGATTATGATATCGCCGAAGCGGTGGTGCGCGAGCATCTGGCGGAATTGGCGGAACTGGTCGGCAATCTGGGGATTCCGATAATCGGGGAAGAGCTGATTCGGGTCAAGGAGTCCAACCCGCGTTATCTGATCGGCAGCGGCCGGGCGGAAGAACTGCGGCAGCGGATCGAGGACGAGAAGGCGGATTGTCTGGTGTTCGACTGCGAACTGACGCCGTCACAGCAACGCAACTGGGAGAAACTGACCCGGATCTGCGTGGTTGAACGGCAGGAGATTATTCTCGATATCTTTGCGGCCCGGGCGTCGACCCGGGAAGCCGTCTTGCAGGTGGAATTGGCTCGCATGCAGTATTCGTTGCCCCGGCTGACCCGTGCCTGGACCCATTTGTCCCGGCAGCACGGCGGCGCCAAAGGCACCCGCGGCGAGGGCGAAAAACAGATTGAAGTGGACCGGCGTCTGGTCAAACAGCGGATATCTTCGTTACAGGCGGAGCTCAAGACCGTGCGCCGGCAGCGGGCGACCCAGCGCAAGCGCCGCGACCGCAACGATGTGCCTCATGTGGCGATAGTCGGTTATACCAATGCCGGCAAGTCTTCGTTGCTCAATTGTCTGGCCGGGGCGGATGTTTTGGTGGAGGACAAATTGTTTGCCACGCTTGATCCCGTGACCCGGCGGATTATCCTGCCGAACAATCAGCCGCTG
>JAQUZV010000072.1 GCA_028691155.1 Victivallales bacterium | reverse complement strand
TGGTCTGGCGGGCGCCGGTTTTGGGCAGCCGGCCGACGATACGCTTGACATCGGGGATGAATCCCATATCCAGCATGCGGTCGGCTTCGTCGATGACCAGAATTTCCACCTGCCGGAGATTGAGGTCGCCGGTGGAACAGTAATCGAGGATACGGCCGGGAGTGCCGACCAGGACATCCACCGGACGGGCCAGCTCGGCGCGCTGGGTTTTATGGCCCATGCCGCCGAAAACCGCCAGATTGTGGAACCCGCAGTACATGCTGAGTTTCTCCGCATCCTGATGGATTTGGATGGCCAGCTCACGGGTCGGGGCAAGCACCAGCATCCGACAGGAGCCTGGCTGACGTTTTTCCAGGGGCAGGGGATTTTCGAGCATTCGGGTAAAAGCGGCGATCAGGAACGCGGCGGTCTTACCGGTGCCTGTCTGGGCTTTGCCGGTAATGTCGCGGCCGACCAGCGCGGAACTCAGACACTGGGCCTGGATCGGAGTGCAGTAGCGGAATTTCTGGGACTGAATTCCGAACAGAACATCTTCGGCGATCGGCAGATCGGTGAAACGGGTCTTTCCTTCTTCCGGAGGAATTTCCGTCAACTTTTCCGGTTTTGGCGGAATTTCCAGCGGATGGAAGATGACTTCCGACTCTTCCCGCAACCGTTTTTTGTCGGTTTGGGATTTGCGGCGGCGGATTCGTTCCAGATTGGTCGTGTCGCGTTCCAGACCGGCGGTTCTGACGGGGGGGTCATTGCGGCGACGCGGCGGCACGATTTTTTTGTCTCCGGCAACTGGAGTTTTGCGTTTGGCTAGAGGGCGTTTGACCCCTAATTTTTTTTCGCTCTTGCTTTCTTCCTGTTTTTTCTTACTGCTTAAACCCTGAAACAGGGTTTTGATTTTCTTCCTGATTGCTAATATCAACTTGTTTTCCTCATCTAGTTTTGAAATTCTACAGATACTCGGCAGCGGCGGCGGCCAAAGGACTGCGTTCGCTCTTATAGAGCGTGACATGGCCGTGGAGGTCCAGTTTTTTGAGGCGTTCCGCCGCGTAGGTCAACCCATTGCTGGAGGAGTCCAGATAGGGGTTGTCGATTTGATACGGGTCGCCGGTCAGAACCATTTTAGTTCCTTCGCCGGCACGGCTGATGATGGTTTTTACCTCATGCGGGGTCAGGTTTTGTGCTTCATCGATAATGACGAACTGGCTGGGAATGCTGCGGCCGCGGATGTAGGTAATGGCTTCCAGTTCCAGTTTGCGGCTGGAAATCAATTCGTCGATCTTCTTGTCGGACGGTTCCTTCTTTCCGCCGTGCATCAGGTAGACCAAATTATCGAAGATCGGCTGCATCCAGTGGCTGAGTTTTTCGCCCTTGTCGCCGGGCATAAAGCCGATGTCGCGTCCCAACGGCATGATCGGACGGGACACCAGAATGCGTTCATATTCGTTTTTATTGAGCACCATTTCCAGTGCGGCGGCGAGAGCCAGCAGCGTTTTGCCGGAACCGGCCTGACCTACCAGGGTGACGATCATGACCTGCGGGTCCATCAGCAGATCGAGTGCCATGCGCTGTTCCTTATTGCGCGGTTTGATGTTCCAGACCTGATCGTCGGGACGGGATGACAGCAAATGCATCCGGTGATCGTTCTTGTATACGGCCAGAGCCGAGTGGCTTGGTTTCTGCTCATCCTGAAACAGGGCGAATTCATTACAGAAAAACTCGTCGCCATTCCAGTCCATTTCCTTCTCGCGGTAGAGCGCGTCGATGGTTGTGCCCGGGACGCTGAGCGTCCGGCAGCCGGAATACAGTTCGTCGAAGTTCACTTTCTGGTTTTCGAAATCCATCACTTCCAGACCGAGGGCATCGGCTTTCAGGCGCAGGTTGATGTCCTTGGTGATGAAGATGACGTTCTTATGGGATCGGCCGAGGTGACAGGCCACCTGCAGAATCTGGTTGTCCTTGATGCTCATGTTCAACCCGTAATCGGGGGCGTCGAGGGGAGAGGTGAGAATCTGCAGTTTTCCCGGAGGACCGGTGGGATGATCGAGCTCCACTCCCTGGAACAGTTTGCCTTTGCCGCGAAGCTGATCCAGCCGTCGGATAACCTGGCGGGCGTTGCGCCCCAATTCGTCGTGGTCTTTCTTGAACTTGTCAAGCTCTTCTATTACCGCCATGGGAAGGACAATCGTATTTTCTTCGAAGGATTCAAGTGCCTGTGCGCTGTGCAGCAGCACATTTGTATCCAGGACAAAGATTTTCGGCATATGTATTCCTTTAATGATTTGCCGGTTGCCGGCGCACGCAATGGTTCTCTGAAGCTTACTATAATATTGGTCAAAAAAAATACTACTTCTCTTGTTTTTAAATTGGCAAAATTATATATTTAACCCCGGTATTTCCCGTTCAGAACCGGATTTTTCCTCCGGCCGGTGCAATTGCGATCGAAATCGGAACGGGTTCGGCCGGGGACCGGTCATTTTCGCGAATGTCGTTTGGTAATGAAAAAATACGATGGAGTACAGCTCATGGAAAACAGTGAACTGAAGGAGACGCCGTTGCGGGAGCAGCATTTGGCGGCCGGAGCGAAATTGGTGCCGTTCGCCGGGTGGAATATGCCGGTGCAGTATGCGGAGGGAATTATTGCCGAACACCTGCGGACCAGGACGGCGGTATCCCTGTTCGATATTTGTCACATGGGCGAGTTCGAGGTGGACGGCCCGAAGGCCGCCGCCGAGTTGGATCGAATTCTGGCGCGGCCGGTACTGGATCAGCCGCCGGGGAGTTGCCGTTACAATTTCCTGCTCAACGATGCGGGTGGGGTTCAGGACGACCTGATTGTCTATCGTCTCGACGCGGAAGGTTTTTTTATTGTGGTCAACGCGGCGACGGCGGCGCATGACGCCGCGGAGTTTCGCCGCGGGTTGTCCGGCGATACCGAGTTCAATGATGTTTCCGCCGCCACCGGCAAACTCGATCTCCAGGGACCGCAGGCGGCCGAAATTCTCGTTGAACTGGGGGTGGATCGTCAGTCCCTGCCGTGCTATTATCATTGGACCAACGTGGAAATCGCCGGCATTCCCTGCCTGCTGAGCCGGACCGGTTACACCGGGGAACTGGGCTTCGAATTGTATGTGGCGGTCGAGGATACGGCGTCACTGTGGGAATTGCTGACGGCCCGTGGCGTCAAGCCGGCCGGGTTGGGGGCGCGTGATACTTTGCGCCTGGAGATGGGGTATCCGCTTTACGGTCATGAACTCGATCTTTACCATACTCCGGTGGAGGCCGGTTTCGGCGCCATGCTGCGGTTGGCGGCAATGCCGTCACGGCGGTTTGTCGGCAGTGCGGCATTGCGGCACAATGCGCCGCGGCAGTATTTGCGCGGCATCCGGCTGGAGGGGCGCCGCGCGGCCCGGGCCGGTATGATGGTGCAGGATATCGCCGGCAACGTTATCGGGCGGGTTACTTCCGGTGCGTTTGCGCCGACGCTGGGAGTTGCGGTGGCTATGGCCTGGATCGATGCCGCGGCGATAAGCGAAGTGGGGACGGTGGTGAACATCGAGGCGGGGAAAACCCTGCTTCCCGGAAAAATCGCCGCGCTGCCGTTCTACGATCGTGGCACGGCCCGGATGAAAACGGTATAATGAAAAACGAACTTTGCAACCAGTTAAAACAAAGGGGGAGAACGATGAGTAATCGAATTATGATGCGATTGGCGTTGGCGGTTGGAGGATTGGCATTGGTGGCCGGATGTTCCACCGGGGCCATGCCGGCGGCATCCGTGCAGTTGGCGAAAGGAGGACGGGCTCTGGCATCCGACTCCGTACCTCGGAGTTTCGGGATTTGTAAGTTTAAGAGTACGGAGGACAATGCCATGGCGCCTGGGTTGGTGCTGCCGCCGAATCAAAATCAGAGTGTCAATGCGCCGATGGTTCCGGCCGCGAATGTTGCCGCCCGGAAGATGATCTATAATGTGGCGGTGGTCCTGACGGTTCCCGATATCAAAGCGGCGGAGATGGCGCTCGGCAAACTGGTGAAGGGTTGTCAAGGCTATGTGCAGCGGCAGACCGACAATGTTTTCGTCCTGAAGATTCCGGCCGCCGCCGGGGAAAAGATGTTGGCGGAACTGGCCAAGCTGGGACGGATTGGTCGGGTGCAGCGTCAGGCCGAGGATGTTTCCGAGGCCATGGTCGATCTGAAGAACCGGATCGGCAACCTGGAAAAGTTGCGGACTCGGTTGCTGGCGTTGCTGGACAAGGCCACCAAAGTGGAAGACATGCTGAAGATTGAAAGCGAACTGGCGCGGATCACCGGCGAATTGGAACGGCTCAAAGGCCGGGAACGGCTGATGACCAATCAGGTTGCCTACAGTACTTTTACCGTTACGTTGGTTTCCGCGCTGCCGCAGCAGCAGGCGCAACGGTTGATTCCGATTGCCTGGGTCCGGGCGCTGGGGGCTGAAATTACGGCCGACAACATTTATTTCGGTTCTCCCGGTTCCTACCGTCCGTTCGATTATTCCTTCCCGACCGGATTTGTGGTGATCGGCTGCCGCAGTTCCGTAATGAGTACGACGGCGGTTTCTTCGGAAGGATTGGTATTGCAGGCGAAAGTGGAAGCTGGACTGCCGGGGTCGCAGCCGGAATTTTGGCGTAAGCTGATCGTGCGGGCTCTGACCGAAATCAATGCCTACCGGATTGTCAACGTTACCGAAGTCAAGGTGGCCGGGCAGTTGCCCTGTTTCCGCATCGAGGCGACCAAGAACATCGGCGGCAAAGACTACACCTATATGGTGGCGGTGATGTGCGGCGCTGACGGCGGCGAGTTGTATCTGGTGGAATGTTGGGGTGAATCCGCGTGGTTCGCGCCGATGCGCCAGGCGGTTGATGCTTCGTTGTCCACCATGTGCCCGTGGCGGTGGTGGCAGTCGGCGTATTGACGGCGACCATATGACGGCCCGGTGGAAAGCCGGGTCGTTTTTCTCGGCAAATTACCGGTGCCGATTTGTTTTATGATCCTGAAACGTTACATTTTTTTACGACGGCAAGTTACTATAAAAAAACCAGGAGGAGAGGGATGGAGATGAAATATTACTCGAAGGAACACGAATGGGTGGAAGTGAAAGACGGCGAGGCTTATGTCGGGATTTCGGTTCATGCGGCGGAAGAACTGGGCGACATTACTTTTGTCGAACTGCCGCACGAAGGTGATTCCTGTCATGCCGGCGACTCTCTGGGTGTGGTGGAATCGGTCAAGGCGGCTTCGGATGTCTACGCTCCGGTCAGCGGCAAAATTGTTGCGGTCAATTCGCAACTGGAAGACAAGCCGGAGATGGTGAATGCGTCGCCGGAAGAGCAGGCCTGGTTCTGCCGGATCGCGATGAGCGACGCCTCGGAGCTTGACGCCCTGATGGATGAAGCCGCTTATACCGCTTATCTGAACAATTAACTGCCGGGTTGTGGCGGCGCGCCGTCAGGGAGATGTAATCGTGCCTTATATTGCCAATACCGATGCCGATCGACGGGAGATGCTCCGGGCGGTCGGCTGTGATAGTTTCGAACAGCTTTGGACCGGAGCCGGAGTGGATCTGCCCTATCCGATGCTGGAGAACCTGCCGCGCGGGTTGTCGGAATTCGAAGTGACCCGTCGGCTGGAACAACTGGCGAGTCGCAATCATACTCATCTGGTCAATTTCGTCGGACTCGGTTATTACGATCATCTGATTCCGGCGGCGGTGGGGGAGATTACCCGCCGTTCCGAATTTTACACCGCGTATACGCCGTATCAGCCGGAAGCGTCACAGGGAACGTTGCAGGCGATTTATGAATATCAGTCGGCGATGTCCCGGCTGACCGGCATGCCGGTGGCCAATGCCTCGCTGTATGACGGCGGTACGGCGTTGTTCGAAGCCATGATGATGGCGGTACGGATCACCCGGAAGCGTCGGGCGGTTATTTCCGGGGCGGTCTCCCCGATCTTCCGCAAAATGATTCAGTGCTACAGCCGCAATCTGGATATCGAACTGGTGGAGGTGCCCGCCGACGGGGTGACCTCGGCGACGGAGCGGTTGCTGGCGGCGGTGGATGAGCGGACGGCCTGCGTTCTGGTGCAGTATCCCAACGTTTTCGGCACGATCGAGGACTGGACTTCATTGGTGGCCGAAGTTCATGCCCGGAAAGCGCTGGCGATATGCTCTGTTTATCCGTTGGCGCTGGCGGTGCTCAAGACGCCCGGTGAAATGGATTTCGACATTGTCACCGGCGAAGGGCAGAGTTTGGGTATTCCGCTGAGTTTCGGCGGCCCGTACCTCGGCATTATGGCGGTCAAACAGGAGCATATGCGGCGCATGCCCGGCCGGATCTGCGGGCGTACCGTGGATCGGGAGGGGCGGGAGGGATTTGTCCTGACGCTGCAGGCGCGCGAACAGCACATCCGCCGTGAACATGCCATGTCCAATATCTGTTCCAACGAAAGTTTGTGTGCGCTGTCGGCGCTGGTGTACCTGACCTGTGTCGGCCGGCAGGGCCTGATCGATGTGGCCGAACTTTGCCTGGCCAAAGCGGCGTTTGCCCGTCAGGAACTGGTGCGGATCGATGGGGTCGAACCGGTCGGCGTCGGTCCGTTTTTCAACGAATTTGTCATCCGACTGCCGGGCGATGCCTCGGAAATCGCCGGTCATATGATCGACAAGGGTTTTGCGGTCGGGTTCCCGCTGGGACGTTATTATCCCGACCGCAAGGATCAGTTGCTGGTGGCGGTGACCGAAAAGCGGACCCGGGAAGAGATCAAGGCCATGGCCAATGCATTGGAGGCGGTATTATGAAGTCGATTTTTGAACAGGGCCGGGCCGGGCGTCGCGGTTCCACGTTGCCGCAACCGGATGTTCCTCCCGCCGCTGCCATTCCGGCGGCGTTGCGGCGGCGTACTCCTCCGGCTCTGCCGGAAGTGTCCGAACTCGAAGCCATGCGTCATTTTACCCGTTTGGGACAGCGGAACATGGGGGTGGCGGCCAATTTCTACCCGCTCGGCTCCTGTACCATGAAATACAATCCGCCGTTTCACGAACGGTTGGCCGCGTTGCCCGGTTTTGCCGGGCTGCATCCGCTGTTGCCTCAGCTCCGTCACGGCGCGGCGCTGACCCAGGGGGCACTGGCGGTGATTTACGAAGCGGAAACCATTATCAGCGAACTATTGGGTTTTGAACGGACCACGATGCAGCCGCTGGCCGGGGCGCACGGCGAACTCTGCGGCTGCATGCTGATTGCCGCTTATCATCGCGATCACGGCAATACGGAGCGCAAGGTGATGTTGATTCCCGATGCGGCGCACGGCACCAATCCGGCCAGTGCCGCGGTGGCGGGGTTTGTCATTCGGGAGGTGGCCAGCGATGCCGACGGCAATGTCGATCTGGCCGATCTGGAAGCCAAGCTCGGTCCCGATACCGCCGGGCTCATGCTGACCTGTCCCAACACGTTGGGCTTGTTCGATCCCAATGTTCGTGAAATCTGTGCGCTGGTGCATGCCGCCGGCGGGTTGTGCTATTGCGACGGGGCCAATTTCAACGCGATTATCGGCCGCGTCCGTCCCGGCGATCTCGGGTTCGATGTCATGCACGTCAACCTGCACAAGACCTTTGCCACGCCGCACGGCGGCGGCGGTCCCGGTTCCGGTCCGGTCGGCGTCAACGCCAAACTGGTTCCCTATCTGCCGGTCTCGATAGTGCAGAAGCGCGCCGACGGTACTTATGCGTTGGAATATGAGTGTGAGCGTAGCATCGGTTACATCGCGCCGTTTTACGGCAATTTCGGGGTGATTCTGCGGGCCTACGCCTATTTGCTGACGCTGGGACGGGAAGGCTTCATCCGGGTCAGCGAAAATGCCGTGCTCAACGCCAATTATATACGGGTTCGGCTGGCGCCGTATTATGAGTGGAAATTCAACCGCTTCTGCATGCACGAATGTGTCTTTTCCGCGGCGAAACAGGCCCGGAACGGGGTGCGGGCGCTGGATATTGCCAAGGCGCTGATCGATCGCGGCATTCATCCGCCCACCATCTATTTCCCGTTGATTGTGCCGGAAGCGCTGATGATCGAGCCGACCGAAACCGAATCGCGGGAAACACTTGATGAGTTTATTCAGGCCATGATCGAAATTGCCGCACTGGCGGACAAAGATCCGGCCGCTTTCCATGATTTCCCGCTCACCACTCCGGTTTCCCGCTTGGACGAAACCCGGGCGGCACGTCATCCCGACCTGACCGCCTGACGCGGAATTCCAAGGGCGGATACTCCGGCGATATACCCCGCCGGAGTATCCGCCCTTTTCTCTTTTTCTTTGCCGCATCTTCAGCCTTGCCGATATGGAAAGGGCGGGAGGTCCGACCATGAGGGCCGTTTCGCCGACCCGGTATGATGATCGGTTGCCGGGGAAATGGTTTCCGGGAAAAACAATCGACGTCAATTTGCAATTACGGGCGTTGCCGCTATCTTAAAATCATATCGATATGCGCTATGATAATAAGGGATGAGATGAAGCTGAAAACGGTTTGTAAGCATGAACAACTGACGGCGTTGCTGTGGCGTGAGCTCCGGGAGAAGGAATTTCCGGGGCGACGGTTTTATACCGCTAAATATCTGATGGCGTATTACCGAATCAGTCAGGCCACTTTGACCCGGGCGTTGCGGCCGCTGTACGATGACGGCTTGATTTATGCGGTCAGCGGCAAAGGAACGTTTGTCACCGGGACCGCCGGTTCGGGGGTGACGGCGTCTGCGGCCGCGGCAGGGAATGCGCCGCTCTATTGCATTTTTTCCGATACGGAGATGTTCAGCCGGGAGACCAATCCCACCGACTGGTTTG
>JAQUZV010000071.1 GCA_028691155.1 Victivallales bacterium | reverse complement strand
TGGCGGGGGGCAGGGCGGCGGCGGCGGCGGCGAAACGTCCGGCGGCCCGCATCGGTCCGTTGGTATGGGAACTGGAGGGGCCGGGACCGATTTTGAACAGGTCGAAAACGGAAGTTCTGATGCAATTCATATTTTTAACTTTCTCTTGTATTGGCGTCGGGTGCCGGTGCCGCAATCGGCGTCTGTCGATAATAATAATCCGGATATTCCCGTAAAACAATCGGGCTTTTCATTTTAGGCGGTAATTTTCCGGGTGGGGGAAAAAATCGGAATAATATCGGGAAAATCTTATTTTGCAACTTGAATAGTAAGCATCTTGTGGCATGTTTCACACTCTAAAATTCGGCGTTCGATAATATAAAAAAATGGGAAACCTCTTTTATTTGGAGCAAGTTAGAGTTGAAAATCAATCTTAACGATTTTTTCACCGACGCGGAATGGAGCAAGGTCATATCCTTCTCTGAAAACCGGGAGACCCCCTTTCAACTGATCCTCCTGGATGTTATCAGACAGAAATATCAGGAGCTGCGCGAACATCTTCCCTATGCGAAAATTTATTACGCGGTGAAGTCGAATCCGGCTCCGGAAATTATTACCATGCTCAACGAACTGGGCGCCCACTTCGATGTTGCTTCAATTTATGAGTTGCGCAAATTGTTGTCGCTCGGCGTGGAGCCGGAGCGGCTGAGTTGCGGCAATACCATCAAAAAGACGAATCATATTCGGGAATTTTATGAGTCCGGCGTCCGTCTGTTCGTTACCGACAGCGAAGCCGATCTGCGCAATGTGGCCCAGGCGGCCCCGGGTTCCAAGGTGTTCGTCCGGATCCTGACCGAAGGGGTGCTGACCGCCGACTGGCCGTTGTCGCGGAAGTTCGGCTGTCAGCCGGATATGGCCTACGATTTGCTGGTTCTGGCCCAGAAGCTCGGTCTCGACCCTTACGGCATTTCTTTCCATGTCGGCTCGCAGCAGCGTGATATTGCCGCCTGGGATGCCGCCATTGCCAAGGTCAAATATATTTTCGATTGGGTCAAGGAAGAGGACATCCAGCTCAAATGCATCAATATGGGCGGCGGTTTTCCGGCCCATTATCTGGAAAAGACCAATGATCTGGAAACCTATGCCAAGGAAATCACCCGTTATTTACGGGAAGACTTTGAAGATGAGCTGCCGGAGATCATTATCGAGCCCGGACGTTCACTGGTGGCCGATTCCGGGGTGCTGGTCAGCGAAGTGGTTCTGATTGCCCGCAAGTCCCGTACGGCCCTTGAACGTTGGGTCTACACCGATGTGGGCAAGTTCAACGGACTGATGGAAACGCTGAACGAATCGATCAAATATCCGATTTATTCGACCAAGAACGGTTTGGAGGAAAAGACGATTCTGGCCGGTCCGACCTGTGACAGCGTCGATACGCTGTATGAAGTATACCAGTATGAATTACCGCTGAATCTGGCGGCCGGCGATCGCCTTTACTGGTTGAGCACCGGGGCTTATACCAGCAGTTACAGTGCGGTGGAATTTAATGGTTTTCCGCCTTTGAAAACATATGTGATTTAAGGCATGCAGCAAGGAGATCCCGTTATGGCAAGAAACAGGTACGAACAGGAAGACGACAACGTTGATTTCGATGGGCGCGACGATCATGACTTCATGGTCGAGGATGATGACCTGGAAGGATTTTGGGATGATGAGGAGGCCGGGCAGAAGTGGAAAGACGAGGACGAGGACGAGGACGCTGCCGCCGATTTCGATGAAGATTTCGACGACGGTGATTTCGACGAGGATTTCGACGACGGTGACTTCGACGAAGACTTCGACGATGAAGACAACAATTGATTCGCGGCCTTGGCCGAATTGACGATCAGGGGCATTCGTGAGTGGCGAATGCCCTTTTTGCTGCCGGGGCCGGATGATAACGGAAGCGCGGCGGGACGATAGCGGAACGGGAAAAATCATCCGTCGCCAATTGACATTCGCCCCGGCGACAATTATACTCAACCATTGTGGACGTTTCCGGAGCGGGACGGCCATTCTTCCATTCCGCTCCCGGTGATGGGGGTATTGGAAAGGTTTATATTTTATGGATAAGATCATTATTCGCGACTTTACCGTCGCCGCCGTCATCGGCACTTTCCCTGAAGAGCGGCAGCGGCGCCGGCCGTTGCTTATCAATTTGGAACTTTCATGCGATCTGGCGCCGGCCGGTCGGAGCGACCGCCTGGAAGATACGGTGGATTATTATGCGCTCAGGGAAAAGATTGCGGCGCTGGTCGAAACTTCGGAGTTTTTTCTGATTGAACGCCTGGCCCAGGCGGTGGCGGAGTTGTGTCTGGCCGAACCGCGGGTGGCGCGGGTGGCGGTTACCGTCGACAAGCCGGATGCGCTGTCTTCCTGCCGCAGCGTGGCGGTGGCGATCGAACGCTGTCGGAATGTCGGATAGCACTGTTTCGGTATGGACAGCGGCGGGAGCGGGAACGGCGCTATTTTTCATTGCTCCGGTTGGTTCGGGGATTGTCGGGGCGGAGCAATCGTGCTTTTCGCTGGAGATTTTCCGGATAAGTCCTTTTTTTATGGATAAAAGGCAGTAAGTTACGGGGAGGAATGGGTTGTCCGCAGCCGTGGGCAATCGCGCTTCCGATACCAGTAAAAAAGGCAAAACAGGACCGGACTGTCATGAACGATAAAAAATTTTATGTTTCCACCCCGATTTATTATGTCAACGACAAACCCCATATCGGCCATGCCTATACCACCATTCTGGCCGATGTGCTGGCCCGTTATCACCGCCGTTTGAACGTGCCCACCTTTTTTCTGACCGGCACCGACGAGCACGGCCAGAAAGTTCAGAAAGCGGCCGAGGAACATCATATGACGCCGCAGGAGCAGTGCGACAGCACCGTGGTGCGGTTTCAGGAGCTCTGGAAGAAGCTCGATATCTCCAACGATGATTTCATCCGCACCACCAATCCCAACCACCAGCGCGTGGTGCGGGAAATTCTGCAGGACCTGTATGACCGCGATTTGATTTACAAGGCCGAATACGAAGGGCACTACTGCGTGCCGTGCGAACGCTTTTTTACCGGCAAGGATCTGGAAGAAGGCGAGCTGTGTCCGGAATGTCATCGCCCCACCGCCCGGATCATGGAGTCGAATTACTTCTTTCGGATGAGTAATTATCAGCAGTGGCTGATCGATTACATCGAAACGCATCCGGGATTCATCCAGCCGGCATTTCGCGCCAATGAAACGCTGGGATTTTTGAAACAGCCGCTGGGCGATTTGTGTATTTCCCGGCCGAAATCCCGGTTGGCCTGGGGGATCGAACTGCCGTTCGATGCCGATTACGTCTGCTATGTGTGGTTCGACGCGCTGATCAACTACATTTCCGGTATCGGTTACCGGACCGACGAAGCCAAGTTCCGCCAATGGTGGCCGGTGTCCTATCATCTGATCGGCAAGGATATCCTTACCACTCATACCGTTTACTGGCCGACCATGCTCAAAGCGATCGGGTTGGAAATGCCGCAGGCGATTTTCGCCCATGGCTGGTGGCTTACCGGGCGGGAAAAGATGAGCAAGTCGCGCGGCAACGTGGTCAATCCGATGGCAATGTGCGACAAGTACGGCGTCGATGCCTTTCGTTATTTTCTGCTGGCGGAGATGCCGCTCGGCCAGGATGCGTCCTTTACCGAGGATGCCTTCGTCGGCCGCTATAATTCCGACCTGGCCAATGATCTCGGCAATCTGCTCAGTCGGGTGGTCAAGATGACCCTGCGCCAGACGGACGGGGTTATTCCGGCGCCGGAAGCCTATGGTGACGACGAAAAGGAACTGGTGGCCGAAATCGATCAGGCGGTGGCGGAATTGCCCCGGCTGCTGGATGAAATGAAATTGAACCGCGGACTGGAAACGGTGATGCAGGCGGTGCGCGCCGGGAACCGGTATCTGGAAAAAACCGCGCCCTGGTCCCTGGCTAAAAAAGGTGAAACGGGTAAATTGCATACCGTTTTATATTGCAGTGCCGAACTGTTGCGCAAGGCCGGAACGTTGCTGCATCCGGTCATGCCGCATAAGATGACCGAACTGCTGACCGCGCTCGGGTTGAGCGGCGAGGCCGCCGCCAATCCGGCCATTGCCGCTTTGAAGAACGGGGAAAATGTTCTCTCCGGCAAAAAAATGCGGGATAGCGGTGCTTTGTTCCTGCGGATTCAGCCGGCGGTTCCGGAAGTTCCGGCGGCTTCGGCGCCGACGGAAAAAACTTCGGCGGCACCGGCCAAGGCTTCTGCTCCGGCCCGGTCCGAAGCGCCGGCACCGGTAGGCGTGATTACCATCGACGAATTCTTTCGGACGCAACTGAAAACCGCCAGGGTGTTGACGGCGGAACGGGTGAAAGGCGCGGACAAGTTGCTGCGGTTGCAGATCGAGGTCGGCGAGGAAACCCGGCAGTTGGTGGCCGGGGTGGCGCAATATTATACTCCGGAACAGATGGTCGGCAAAACCATTGTCATTGTGGCCAATCTCAAACCGGCCAAAATCCGTGGCATCGAATCGCAGGGCATGCTTCTGGCGGCGAAACATGACGGCGCACTGAAGCTGGTGACCGTCGATGGGGACATGCCTTCCGGGGTGACGATCGGGTAGCGGCGGTGCCGGAGAGCCGGACGCGGCGGCTTGACGCCCATTGATCGTGGCGGTGGGCGGAGTGTTGCGGTTTCGGAGTTTTTGACTTTTCACAAGAGTATAAGATGGCCGATTTTGTTCCCGGACAATGCTGGATCAGCGAGATGGAGCCCGAGTTGGGCTTGGGCGTGGTCCTGACGGTGGCTTCGCAACGGGTCCGCATCCTGTTCAAAGACAGTGATTGCGTCCGATGTTATGCCGTGGCGTCGGCGCCGTTGCGCCGGGTCCGGTTTTCTCCCGGTGACAGCCTGACGGATCAGCATGGACGCCGTTTTACGGTGGCGCGGGTCGAGGCCGATGCCGCCGGAATATTGAGTTATCGCGACGGTGACGGGGTGGCGGTTCCGGAAAACGGTTTGGCCGGCACCGTCGGGTTGAACGGGCCGGAGGACCGGCTGCTGGCCCGGCGCGGCGACGAGCCGGAGCTTTTCGATTTGCGTTGTGAGGCATTGCAGGTGCGTTATCGGTTGCGGCGTTCGCCGTTGCGCGGATTGCGCGGGGCGCGGGTCGAACTGTTGCCGCATCAGTTTTATATTGCCGCCGAAGCGGTCAGACGTCGGACACCGCGGCTGTTGCTGTCGGATGAAGTCGGACTGGGCAAGACGGTGGAAGCATGTCTGATCATGCATGCGTTGGTGCATCGCGGTTTGGCGGGGCGCGTTCTGATTATCGTCCCGGAGGCGTTGCTGACGCAATGGTTTGTGGAACTGTTGCGCAAATTCAATTTTACTTTTACCCTCATTCATGGCGATCTGATGGCGGCCGACGATCACAATCCCTTTGCGGCGCATCAGTTCTGTCTGTGCAGTCTGGCCACGGCATTGGCGGCGGAAGAGCAGGGACAACAACTGTCCCGGGCGGGCTGGGATCTGCTGATCATCGACGAGGCGCATCATCTGCGCTGGTTCGAACCGACACCGAGTCGGGAATACCGTCTGGCGGAGAAGCTTGCGGCCGCCACGCCGGCGGTGCTGCTGTTGACCGCCACACCGGAACATTACGGCAGTGCCGGACACTTTGCCCGGTTGCGGCTGCTCGATCCGCAGCGTTATTTTTCTCTGGAAGCCTTCATGAGCGACTCGCGGCATTACCGCCGCATGGCCGAGATTACCGGGAAACTGCTGGACAACCGAGCGCTCGATCGGAACGAACAGCGCTTCATCAACCGTTTGCTGCGCCGCGATCCGGACGCGTTGATCCAGTATTCCCAACCGGGCAAACGCGAGGAATTCATTCAGGATCTGCTCGATCGTCACGGCATCGGCCGCGTCATGTTCCGTAACACCCGGGCGGCGATGCATAATTTTCCGCGGCGTCGCGTCAAAATGATCCGTCTGACGGATGGTTCAGTCGGGTTGATCGCCTGGCTGGCGCGGTTTCTGCAGCGGCATGAAACCGAAAAGATACTGTTGATTTGCGGCAGTCCCGCCCGGGCTCTGGAACTTCAGCAACTGTTGCAGCGGAAGATTCGGGCCCGGACCGCCGTGTTTCACGAGGATATGACCCTGATTCAGCGTGATCGGGCGGCGGCATGGTTTGCCGAACCCGACGGGGCGCAACTGCTGCTCTGTTCCGAGATTGGCAGCGAAGGCCGCAATTTTCAGTTTGCCCACCGTCTGGTGCTGCTGGATCTGCCGTTGGATCCGGAATTGCTGGAACAGCGCATCGGGCGGCTGGATCGGATCGGGCAGACCGAGGATATCCGGATTTATGTGCCGTTTGAAGCGGGAACGGCGACGGAGGTGTTGGCACGGTGGTATCATGAAGGTTTGGATGCCTTTGAGCACTCGCTGGCGTGCGGCGCCGTGCTTCAGACCGAGTTCCGGGGGCAATTGGCGGCGGCGATGCAAAATGCCGCCGACAAAGCGGCGACGGCGGCATTGCTGACCGCGTCGGCTTCGTTCCGGCGGAAATTGGAGGACAAGCTGGAGCGGGGGCGGGACAAGCTGCTGGAATACAATTCCTTCCGACCGCAACAGGTGGCGGCGCTGTTGACCGAGTTGCGGCGTTTCGATGCTGACGGTTACCTCCAGGAGTTCATGGAGAAAATGTTCGATCATTTCGGGGTGCGGTTCGAACCGATGTCCCATCGCTCCTATCTGTTGCGTCCCGACGATTTGTTGACCGATGCGTTTCCATCTCTGCCGCGCGAAGGGATGATTGCCACCTGCGACCGGACTTATGCCCTGAGCCGCGACGATATCGCCTTTCTCAGTTGGGATCATCCCATGGTTCTGGGCGCCGTGGATCTGTTTTGCGGTTCGGAGAGCGGCAATTGTGTTTTTGCCCATTTGCCGGGCGGAGAGAATATGCTGTTGCTGGAGACGGTTTTCATGTTGGAAAGCGTTGCTCCGGCCGGATTGCGGCTCGATCGTTTTTTACCGCCCTATCCGTTGCGGGTGATTACCGACCATCGGTTGAACGATCAGTCCGAACGTTATCCGCCCGGTAGTCTGGCCGGGCGATTGCGGTCGTTGCCGACGCGGGTGCTCTCCGCCCGGTGGTTGCGCGGTATTGTCCCCGGGGTCATCGCACGGCAGCGGGAACTGGCGGCGACGGCCGCGGTCGATATTCGGCGGCATTGTACCGCCGCCATGCATGAGGAACTGGGGCGTGAGCGCGAACGGCTGTTGGCCCTGCGGCGGGTGAACGATGCCATTCATGACGGGGAGATTACCGCGATTGAGCGGCAGATGGTCGGTCTGGAAGAATTTATCGCGGCGGCGCAGTTGCGGTTGGATGCGGTACGGATTATTTTCTGCGGCAAAATCGATATCAATTGAACCATTAATTTACAGGAGGGACAAATGAAATATGTCGGAGCACATGTCAGCGCCGCCGGTGGGGTGGAAAACGCTCCTCTGAATGCCCGGGCCATTGGTGCCGGAGCCTTTGCGCTGTTTACCAAAAATCAGCGCCAGTGGGCGGCAGCGCCGTTGACGCCGGAAAGCAGCACGGCTTTCCGGGACAACTGCCGGGCGGCCGGGATTACGCCGGAACACATCCTGCCTCATGACAGTTATCTGATCAATCCCTGCCATCCGGAACCGGAGAAACGGGCCCAATCCGTGGCGGCGTTGACGCATGAGATGGAGCGTTGCGAACAACTGGGTTTGCAGTTGTTGAATTTTCATCCCGGCAGCACGTTGCGATTGATTGACGATGACGAGGGGTGTCGGCTCTGCGCCGAGACCATCAACTGGATGCTGGAGCGGACGTCCGGGGTCACAGCGGTGGTGGAAAACACGGCGGGGCAGGGGAGCAACATCGGTTATCGTTTCGAGCATCTGGCGGCGATCATTGCGCAGGTCGAGGACAAAAGCCGCGTCGGCATCTGCATCGACACCTGTCATACTTTTGCCTCCGGTTACGATTTGCGGACGCCGGCGGATTGTGAACAGACCTTTGCCGAACTCGACCGGGTGGTCGGTTTGCAGTATTTACGGGGCATGCACCTCAACGATTCGAAAGCCGCCTACGGCAGCCGGGTGGACCGGCATCATTCGCTGGGGCTGGGGTTGCTGGGGGACGCGGTTTTCCGTTATATCATGAACGACCCGCATTGCGATGATATTCCGTTGATTTTGGAAACTATCGATGAAACGCGGTGGGCGCAGGAAATTGTCTGGCTGCATTCGTTGGTGGAGGCATAACCGGAGCGGATTGGGGATTGAGGTTGGTGCGGCGGGGGGAAACTGGAGAGGATGGCACCGATTTCAGCTTGGTCGGGGTGGTTATGGTGGTAAAAAAAACGGGAAAAAATGCGAAATCGATTTGCGTTTTGAGATAAATTGTGTAATTTGAATGCGGTTGAGATCGGTGATTCCGACGATGATCCGATTACGGGCGATTAGCTCAGCTGGCTAGAGCACTACTTTCACACGGTAGGGGTCGAGGGTTCGAGTCCCCCATCGCCCACCATTCTTTTATGCTGGCATGGTATTTGGTGCTGTCCTGGTGGTAGTCCCAAGATTTCCCCTTTGATTTCTCTAGATTGTGTCGTCACGAGATGTGTGCTATATTATGGCAACATCACAAGGAGAAAAGATGGTGGATGCATACAGGCGACATGATATATCGGATGCAACGTGGAAGCGTTTGGAGGCACATTTACCGGGACGTCAGGGAGCATGGGGAGGCAATGCACGTGACAACCGACAATTTATTAATGGAGTTTTC
>JAQUZV010000070.1 GCA_028691155.1 Victivallales bacterium | reverse complement strand
CGGTCGCGTGGCGGCAGGTCACGGTAATTGACGGGCGGAATAATAATCACCGTATCGGCGGCGGTTTCCTTAAGCTGCCGCAGCAATGGCGACAAGGAGGCTAACGGGTTGTCACGGTCGCCATCGCTCCGATGCCATGAGGCGAATTCCAACCGGATGTCCCGGGCGGCAAGCCGCCGACTCAAAGTATGACTCCAGGAGCGGTCGTCCCGGCCGAAATCATCGCCAACGAGCAACAGTTGTTTCCGTGGCTGCAGATTTTCCTCCAGTTCACGCGGCAATTCCCATTCCCGCAATTCATCCAGATCCGGGCGATGCAGAACCGGAATAATCAGATTGCCGTCCCGGTCATGAAACCCCATCCCGTCCAATTGCAGCGGCGGACATTGGGCCAGCGGAACCAGCCGGACCCGGAAGTGATCGAACTCCAGCGCGGTAACGGCAAGACGAAAATCCATTTCCAGCCCGACGACGGAGTTCAATGCCGCCAGGTCGAGTTGCCCTTTGACGGTTTGAGCCGGACGAAAATTTTTCTCGTCGAGATACGTCCAGGCCGGAAGCGGAATATTCTCCTCCCGGTCCGGAAAAGCCATCTGATTCCGATTGGTTTTCAGCGTCAGAACCGCCACCAGAGCATGCGGCATCTGAGAACGGATTTCCCATGATACGGTCGGCTCTTCGTCATCATAAAGGAAGTGGGGCAACCAGAGTTGCAACCGCAGATCCGCTTCGACAATAAGCTCTTCCAGATTGCGGTGATCGGGAAGAAAAGTTATCGGCAGCGGTAACAGTTTACCGGCGGGATCCCGCAACACGACCGACTCGGCTGGGGCATGACGATCCGAGAACAAATCGATGTTATTACCGGTACGAATTGTCCGGCCGTTCAACTGCCATACCGGCGTTTTCATGGTGACGGGAGCAATAACCGCCGCCCGTTCCCAGGTAAGTTTCCGATCCTTGTCCAGATACAGCCACGAAGGTTCCAGACGTTTGACCAGAGGAAATTCGCCCCCTTGCCGAGCCACGACACGAACCGGCTGCAACGGCCAACCGGGGGCAAAATCCCGACGTTGCAGAATCCGAAAATCGGCGTCGCCAGGACGTTTCCACGCCACCGCGGCCATGGTGGTCTCCTGATTCTTATGATAATAGAACTTAAACGGATGCAATCCTTTTTTGAGGTGAAGCGTCACCTTACGGGTCCAATCCGGCGTCGGCGGATGCGGACCATACCAATCCAGACACAACTGTCCGTCAAGATAAAGCAGGGCGGAACTGCTGCTGTTGACCGCCAGAGTATAATCACCGTCGGCCGGCACGATCAGAGAACCGGCCAGCAGGGCGGCAATAAAGTTCCGCTGTTCGAACGGATGCAACGGAATAACGGTATCGCGCCACTCCTTTTGCCCGATCAAATGACGTTTTCGTACCCGGTCATACGTCTCAACCAGATTTCGGGCCAGACAGCCCGGCATTTTTCCCCGCAGTTCGTCCAGCTTGCGTTCCCGCTGCGACGGAAGAAGCGACAGATGTTTGAGCTGCGTTTTCATCCGGTTGTTGAACTGACTCCGATAGGAGGAATTACGGCGGCGATCGTGTTCCAGCCGACGAAGTCGATCCAGACCTTTCCGGCGTCGGACGTCCGAAAGGAAATCGTGTGGTGAGGCAAGTTGTTGGAGACGGCGGCGGCCGGCCCGAATAAGCAGTTCCTGTCGGACATCGACAAGATCATAACGTGCGGCGGCCAAATCCCGGGCCAACATGAATCGCGTCATATTCCCGCAGAGATTGATGAGACGGCGATCGAAATGTTTTTGGGCTCGATCCGCCTGGTCGTTGAACCAATCCTGTTCCGTCAGGTAATTGATCCGGGCTCTTACCAAAGAAAACGTCAGGCACTCGAGCGCGGGGATGTTTCCGTCCGGCTTTCCCTGTCGGCGGGCTTCGGGTTGCGGCCGGGAAAATCCGAAATAGACCATCAGTCGGGGTGGATTATTTTTCCCGGTAATCAGCCGGCAGTGCTCCGCATCCCAGTAAAAATCAACCGGTCGCCCCTGCTCGTCGCGCAGATCGATGCCGTTGCCCAGGGGATCGGGCAGAACATACCGGGACAAATCGATAAATCCGGCGACTTGCGGTAAAGTATGGTTCAATTCCATCCGGTATGACGCCTCCGGCAAAGGCCACGCATTCGTCGCGGCCGCCACCGGCAGCAAACTGAAGATTACCGTCCCATAGAGCAATGGCAGTAACCGATTGATTTTTCGCTTCATAATAAGGTCAATTCCCTGGCGTCGGCGCTGGAACCGGCCCTTGCCGGCGCAGTTTGAACGCAATGTCGATGGTGAACGGCGGCATGGTAAAAACCGGCAGCTTGCCGTCACGAACGGTGAATTCCGTCCGTTGCCGACATTTACCGGTCATGGTATCGAAAAATTCCATGGCATAGTGTCCGGGCTGTAATTCCCAGGGCAACCGGAGCGGCAGACGGCCGGTCGGCGTCAGGGAATCCGGAGCGGAGGGATAATGCCACACCCGGTGATAAAAGAAAATCCACCCGTAAACTTCGTTCCGATTGCCGACGGTCAATCCGCGCAGTTCGGAAAAATCCCCTGCCGGAGCCAGTAAAGGCGGGAAATAACCCGGCAACTGCAGTTCTTCAGCCACTACCGCATGAAAATAGCGGGGAATTCCCAGCGGAAACGGGGGGAAATGCACGGGACGCCGGAGCAGGTTTTTCCCCCGCGGATCGATATCCGCCAAATAACGGGAAACCCCGTAATAATGTGGATAAAGGCGATTGCGGTGAACGAAGTCATGCCACCAGAGAAACGGCGTGCCGGCCTGACCCAGAAAAAATGCGGCCCATTGTCCGGTATGAATATCGCCGATGACATATTCCGCTTCGGAACCGCTCGAAGTGCCGCCGTATTCGGTAATCAGCAGCGGCCGGTTGAATTCCGCCAGGTGATCGACCTGACGTTGCAGCTGATCGACAAAATGGATCTCCGGCTTTCGATAGGCGTCACCGATAATGTGTTCCATTTCCGGATGTCCGTCATAGTAGCGGCGGAAATTCAGATTGTGCTGATAGTCACCGCAGACATGGGTGGAAATAATATGGCGTCCCTGATCGAGTTGCTTGAGTTCCCGGGCGGTGTTGACATTCCAGTCGATGATGCGGCCGCTGTCGTAAAGTTCCTGATGGCCGGTGACCAGATCGATTTCGCTCCACAGTTCAATGGCGAAAATATTGGTCTGAGCCCCCCAGCGGGCGGCGATATAGCGATTGCGCTGCCGGTTCAGCCGGATGGCTTCGGGATCGGTGAAGAATTCTTTGGGCTCGTTCAGAAAGCCGCCGTTGGCGACGGCAAAGGCATTGTTGCGGTTGAAGGGAGAATCTTCCCATTCCTGATCCGAATGCGCCGACATTTTACCGTGGTTGTCCAGAACCAGATGGACATAGACCCGGCGATCACGGGCGTAATCGAGAATATGGTCGAGCCGCCAGGCATGGGCCAGATTGTAACGGCCGAGACCATGGTAGTAGAGGCGTGAACTATTCCATTCCAAAGCATTGGTCCACGAAGCCATCCAGATTTCCACCGTATTGATGCCGGCGGCGGCAATGGCATCGAGATACTCCTCATAATCGTAGCTGCCACGATCCGGCAGATAGCCGAAGCTGAAAGCCTTTTCGCTGCGCCGGTCGATATTGGTGTGGACATTGAGACCGATCGGAAAGAAAAACTCCCCGGTGGTGAATTCATAGTAGCGGTGATCGGTCGGACTGATCCGGATAAAACCCCGGGCGGCGGAGGGCGTGACCGTCATGCTCTGCCATGGCGTAGTCAGCGATTCGGCATTTCCGGCGGAGTGGTCGGTAAGTTTCAGGCGGAACCGATAGGTTCCCGCCTCCCGCGGCGTGAAACGGAAAGCCCAGTGAGCCCGACCGTCCGGCAATAGAATTTCCCGGGTGAAGTGACGCCGGCGAAGAAAATTCCGGGTATAAAACGCCGGGAAAACAATGCTTTGTCCCGACGGGGCAACCGCCTCCACATCCACGGCAATTTCATCCGGATCGAACGGATTGAAATATTCCCGGCTGAGTTCGAAAGTACTTTCCGTCCTCCGATAGACGCCCCCGGAAGCCGGCATCCGCCAGTCGACAACCCGCAATGCCGGCAACCGGCGCTGCCCGACAAACTGCCAATTGCGGCAACGTACCCGACATGCTCCGGGCGGTCCGGACGCCCCGGAATACAGCGAAAGCCCGAACTGCAGGGCATTCAGGGCATAACTGCTGTTCCAAACGGCATGATGACCGACGCCGTACAGTTCACCGCCGTCCCGGGTCAGGTCGACGCGGCAACGCTGCCAGGAGCCCGGGGAAAAGGCCCGGTCCGAGCTCTGAAACCATAACCCGTCCTTATCTTTGAAAAAGATACTGCCGCGCACCGGAGTTTCCCCCTCAACCATAATTTCCAGTTGCAACGCGGTTTTCTGCCAATCGGCCGGTTGCGGACGCATGGTGTACCGGTCGCGTTGCCGATAAATCAGTATATTGCCGGGTAAAGACATGGTGGCGACAACCTCTCCCGACGCATTCGGAGTCAACTGTCGGACCTGACCCGGCGTTTCCGCATACCACGAGGACGCCTGTCCCAGGGCGGCGGTGAAAAATATTGCGGTTGCAACCATAAACCGATATCCAGACATGCCGTACTCCAAATTACTGCCCCTGGTAATGAAAGTTATTGTTATATAAACGGTAGAGAAAGAGAAATATTGCCCGCCGATTGTGCCTCCGGCCAAAAAAAAATCCGGGAGGAAAAGACGTACGGTCTTTTCTCCCGGAATCGGGGAAGGTAGAAAATCCCCCTTATGCCATATCGGTGTCGGAAAACGTAAGCTGGTCTGCCGCCGCCGCAACGACAGGATCATCATTGTCGGCATCCACACTCCCGTGTTCGTTCACGGTGCCGTCGTCATGGGTATCAACCCGCTCGACACGCAGGTCGCGGAACAGCCGTACGGCATCGCGAATGCCGCCGATCATGATCCACACCGTGCAGAGCGTCCCCAGCACCACCGAAAACGGGACCAATTTCCACCACCAGAATTCGGCCCAGACCGCATCGGTGATCCAATCGGTAGTCAAGCCGAGAATCGTGCCGACCACAAAAATAGCCCACCAGCTCATCGACCAGAAAAAAGTGGCATAGGCAATCAGGCGTTCGGTGCGGGTAAATTCCGCCGTGATCCCGATAATGCCGGCCAATGTCCGGCGGGAACGACGTTCGGGTTCGCCGATCACCATGTCATCCTTGATCGCATATTTGCCGCGATGCAACAGTTTGTCCATATTATAAATCCGTCGCGGCCCCAGCAGCGAGATCAGGATATAAGTGGAAGCGGAAACAATGACCGCCCCCAGGTAGATAAACTGCCCGTTGATCGGGAATTTATCCATGTGCAGCCTGACCCAAGACCAGTCCGGGAACAGTTGCAGCAGTTTGGGCGCCAGCCAGGGATCCCAAATCCGCTGCACCAGCAAACCGCTGAACGCCAGGAACGACCCGCAGGACATCGCCGTCCAGGCCGCCGGCGTCGTGCCGCGCTTCCAGTACAATCCCCCGATAATGACGGCCCCGGCGCCGACGAAAATGGCCCCGGTCAGGGCAAAATACATGTAAATGAAATCCTTGAGCGGAAAGAGCATACTGAACGTGAAGCCGAAGATGGCAACCCCGATGATCGAAGTCCGCAGCCAGCGCAGATGCACTTGGGGCGGCAGAGGACGGCCCCGCAACGGCAAAACGACATCCTGAATGAAAATCGTCCCCCAGGAATGCAGATAGGTGTCGTCGCAGCTGATGGCACAGGCTACGATAATCGCGGCGAACAATCCCATCATCCCCACCGGAAGCATATGGGCCAGAAACAGTGGAACGGTCATTTGAGTCCGCAACGTCGCGTCGCCGATCTGCGCCAGTTTGGCGTGACTCGGAGCCGCCAGACCGGCAAAGGCGGGAAGATGCAGAATGGCAAAAGCCGCCAGCGGGATCAGCAGCATACAAAGCGCCTGAGCCAGGGTCCGCCATGTCCCGATGATATTGGCCATGACCGCTTCATGCGGCGTCTTGGCCGCGGCGTTGTAACCCGAATTGCCCTGCCAGGACCCGGTACTGTAAAGCGTGCCCAGCAGCCCAATCAGAAAATACCAGACGTCGAACCCCTCCGTATCTCCCGCTTTGAACGGATTGAGCATCGATTTGCCCACCGGAGCGCATTCCAGCCCCGCCACCAGATCGGCCCAGCGGAATTTGGCCAGCAGAAAAAACATGATGGCCAGAAAAATAGCCATCATCATGATCCCCTGGAGAAAGTCGGTAATCATAATGCAGATCTGGCCGCCGGTGCAGGCGATGTAGACAGCCAGCGACAAATAGATGATCATGACCAGCGGATACATGGAAAACTGGAGGCCGAACAGCTCGAAAGATTGCGGCAAACCGAAAAAATAGATCACAAAGCGCGCGGTAACCGCCGGAAAAACCCCGTAGTTGAAAATCCCCGACAGCCAGCACAACATACCGGCAAAAAAACGGAATTTGCGGCTGTAACGCATTTCAAAGAACTGGGCCAGCGTCAAAGCCCGGGTCCGCCGGTAACGGTAAATCACAAACCCGGTCAGGGAAATAATCAACGTCAGCGGCAGATACATCATCATCCACCATTGCGTCGGCAGCCCCGCACTGTAGACGAGCTCCCAGGCGCCGACAATGGTTATGGCACCGCCGAAACCGCTGGAGACCGTCAGCAAATAACGCCCGGCCAGACGGTTGGCCGCCAGAAAGTCGGCCACCCCCCGCACATATCGCCGGGCATAAATGGTAACGCTGATCAAGGCACCCAACAAGACAACAATAATCGCCCAGTCAATCCAGTGCATAGTTGCATTCCCTGTTGTTTTTTTTATCCGGTCATTCGAAAAAATCCTGGTGGAACACGATGCGGTGACGCAAAACCGAAATTACGATCTCCCTTGTTCAGGTTGTGGCATCGGTAAGCGGCAGCTCTTCCTCTTTCGGTGGGGACGGCAGTTCATTGTCCGCCGTCGTTTCCCCGTGCTCGTTTACCGTACCGTCGTCATTGTTGTCGACTCGTTCGGTGCGCAGGTCGCGGAACAACCGGCGGGCGTCGCGAATCCCGCCGGCCATGATCCAGATGGTGCACACGGTACCCAGAATAACCGAGAACGGCACCAGTTTCCACCACCAGAATTCGGCCCAGACCGCATCGGTGAGCCAATTGGTAGCCAAGCCAAGAGTCGTGCCGATCAGAAAAACCACACCCCAGGCAATCGACCAGAAAAAGGTGCCATAGGCGAGAAAACGTTCGAAACGGGTGAATTCGGCGGTAATGCCGATAACGTCAAGCAGGCGGCGGCGCGGTTTGGGCGCCGGAGCCGCTTCCGCCACCACCGTGTCGTCTTTGACCGTATATTGGCCGTAATGCAACAATTTATCCATGTTGAAGACCCGCCGCGGCCCCAGCAGCGAAACCAGAACATAACTGCTTATGGCCGTGACCATGGCAAAGAAATAAATGACCTGCCCGTTGATCGGGAATTTGTCCTGATGGTGGGCCACCCATTCCCATTGCGGCAGCCATTTCATCAACAGCGGGACCAGTTTTGAGGTCCAGATCTGCTGCACCAGCAACCCGCCGAAACCCAGTACCGTGCCGCAGGTCATGGCCACCCACGCGGCGGCGGTGGTGCCGCGCTTCCAATACAATCCGCCGATGATGACGGTGCCGGCGCCGCCGAGATATATTGCCCCGGTCAGGGCAAAAAACATGTAAATAAAGTCTTTCAACGGGAAAATCATGCTGAAGGTAAACCCGAAGATAGCCACCCCGACGATCGAAGCGCGCAACCAGCGCATGTGCGTTTTGGGCGGCAGCGGCTTGCCGCGCAACGGCATGACCATATCCTGAATGAAGATGGTGCCCCAGGAATGCAGATAGGTGTCGTCGCAACTGATGGCGCAGGCCACGATAATCGCGGCGAACAGTCCCATCATGCCGACCGGCAGGGTGTTGGCCAGGAACACCGGGACGGTCATCTGGGTCCGCAAGGTCGGATCCGCAATCTGCGCCAACTTGGCGTTGACCGGGGCGGCCAAATCGGCAAAAGACGTCAAGTGTAAGACAGCGAAAGCGGCCAGCGGAATCATAATCATGCACAGCATCTGAGCCAGAGTGCGCCACGAACCGATAATGTTGGACATGACCGCTTCATGCGGGGTTTTGGCCGCGGCATTGTAGCCGGAATTGCCCTGCCAGGCCCGGGTGGTGTAGACCACATCCAGCAACATAATCAGAAAAAACCAGACGTTGAAGCCGTCGGCATCGGCGGCATTGAACGGGTTGAGCATCGATTTGCCCGCCGGCGCGCATTCCATTCCGGCCACCAAATCGCCCCATTGAAATTTCACCAGCAGATAGAACATAATGGCGAGAAAAATACCCATCATCATGATTCCCTGCAGAAAATCGGTGATCATGATGGCGATCTGGCCGCCGACACAGGCAATGTACACGGCAATCGACAGGTAAATAATCATTACCACCGGGAACATCGAAAACGTCAGCCCCCAGAGTTCGAACTGTTGCGGCAGTCCGAAAAAATAGATGATGAAACGGGACGTAATCGCCGGGAAAATACCATAGTTGAAAATCCCCGACAACCAGCATAACGACCCGGCAAAAAAACGAAATTTGCGGCTGTAGCGCATTTCGAAAAACTGGGCCAGCGTCAGCGCTCTGGTCCGGCGAAAACGATAGAGCACAAACCCGGTGGCC
>JAQUZV010000069.1 GCA_028691155.1 Victivallales bacterium | reverse complement strand
CAGCAGCAGCAATCCGGTCATACCGACAAAATTCTCCAGTCCGATCACCGGCTTGACGGACGCCGACTGCAACCCCAGAGAAAATTTCATCATCAGCGGCAAAATGAATTCAATCGCAAAAACGCCCCCCAACAGAAACACCAGCCAACTGACCGCCGCCAGACGAAAGAAAAAACGCCGTTCCCGTTCATAAAGCCCAGGGACCACAAACCCCCATATCTGCCAGGCAAAATAGGGCAATCCCACCACCAGCGAAGCCAGCAGCGCTACTTTCAACTGCACCCACAACGGCTCCATCGGGGAAAAATATTTCAGCTCCAGCCCCGCCGGACAAGTATAACGGATCAGCAGATCGACCAAATCGCCGGCCCAGTAAGCAAACACCGGGAACAATACCAGCAACCCCCAGCCGCTCCGGATCAGCACGCGGCGCAACGCCTCCAGATGGGCGATAAAACTCATTTCCGACGCTTCTTCGCGGCAACGCATGGCGGCAAACTACTTTTTTTCCGTCCGCGCAGCTTGATCCGGTCGATGATCTTCCTCCGCCGCCTTCTTTGCGGCGGCATCCATCAGTTCTCCCGAAGAATTGACGATATCGTCCTTGGCTTTTTTAAACTCGTGCGAGGCACGCCCCAGCGCCCGGGCAATTTCCGGGATGCGTTTGGCGCCGAAAATCAACAGGATAACCAGAAAAATTACCATCAACTCCGTCATGCTGATATTCATCATCTTCCGACCTCCATTTATTTCCCCGATCGGGAAATTATTATAAATATGTACTTGCCACCACACCGGAACCGTTATCGCCATCCAGAATTGAACCCGGCCATTACCGGCTAAATATAGGCCTTCCGCCCGTCTTTGCAAATAAAAAAACCGGGACAGCCTCCCGACCGCCCCGGTTTCCCATCGTTTGAACTTATTCTTCGCCCAACCCCATCTGCGCATCGATGCGCTTGGCCGCCGCCTGCAGTTTCTCCAGCAGTTTCGGCGGATAATGGTTCGTCTGATCCAGTTGCTTTATCAGCGCCGCACAGGTGGTGATTCCCGGCGCCTTAAGCGGCATCACATGTCCATCCATATAGAGCACATTGATCACGTCGCCGTGCGCGCCCGGAACATCGAACACCAACGGGCACATCGGATTGAAATCGCCCTTGGTGGAAAGTCCGCCGATATAGATATAAGAACAATTGGCATCCGTAAGCGTCTTATTCTTGCTCACCTCGACATCATCATCGGAGGGACAGACAAAAATTCTCACGTTATAACCATCTTTCACCAGTGCGTCCAGACCGGCCGCATTGTCCGCCGCCGGCAACACTCCCTGGTGCTGTCGCGCGAACGACATCAACCCCATACCGATTCGCCGCAAATTACTGGTACATTGGATCTGCTGAATATCCGAATTGTCGGACATCTGTATGGCCTGCGGCCCGACCGTCTGAGACGGCATCCGCATCTGATACCGGCAATAAGATGCCACCATCCCGGCGACGATTGGAATTGCAACCAGATTCAACTTTGCCATGGCAATTTCATTCAAGTCCATATTGCTGTTCATGGTAATGGCCACGCCATCCTTCTCCCGCGAAAAAACGGAAAAAATATCTTTGGCTTCGGTCACGGGAAGATTGAACTTCATCGTCGGCATAAACCCTCCCATCATCGCCGAATAAGCGGCAAGATAACGGCGGCTGAGGAAGGAAAATCCGGACCCTTCGCCGGGAAGCCGTTGCGACAAACGCCGATAATCGTCCGTCTTGATCCAGCCGTTCTTTTCGGCCGCCGCCTTGGCGGAAGCCGCCAGAATATCCGGATGCGACGCCACCACCAGACGATCGCCGACCACCCGGAACACCGGATTCACCCAGGGCGGAATTTCCTGCGGCAATTTGAAACTGATTTCATTCTGGCCGGCCACCACACTGGGATTGCCGGCGAAACTGTTCTTCAACAGCTGAAACGTCGTCCCGTTGTGTGCCGGAACCGACAGCATCCCCTGCATAAACACTTTCCCGTCCGCATCTTTGCCGTCGATAACGATCAGCAGCCAATCACCGGAAATATCTTCCAGCAACTGCTTAAACGGAACCTTGTTTTCTTTTTGGAACTGGTCCTCGAAGCCCTTCAGCATCGCCGCCGCCATCGGCTGGTTCGACGCCCCGACCACTTCCTGCACTTTCTGCCAGATCAACACCGGCGACATCCGCCAACATGAGGCCGCTACCGTATTGGCCGGCAATTTTTCCAAGTCACTCTGCAACGGACGATTTTTATTCCCCAACAAATCCCAGAGCAACCCCTGCCCGGCCTGATCGCCATGATACAGGAAAGAACGGTTGTGAAACAACGGCAATAACCCGTTCTTCCCTTCTTCCATCACCACCGAACTGCCCGCGATACCGCGAATACTGTCCACCCCCAGAGCATGAACCACATCCTTGATTGCCGTCATCACCATTGCCGCCTGCGCCTTCTGAGGCGGCGAGAACGGCATCAGCGCCATCTGGGTCTGCAGACCGGCGTAACTGCGCCGGATACTTTCGTAAACATACGGGGTCTGGATAATGGAATAATACGGACCGCCCTGATCGATTTTGCCGGACAGATATTTAAATGTCGCCGCATCCTGCGTCGGCGTCTGGGCCGACAGCACACCACCTGACAACAACAACGCCAACGCTGAAGCCATCACTGCCATTTTTGCCTTTTTCACCATCACTTCTCCTTGATTATGTTGACACTGCTTTTCATTAACCCGGAAAATACCGGTTGCTTGCCTGGCCTCCCCCTTCTTTGGTTCAAATTATCCTATCGCATGAACATGAAACACCCGTTATGACGCCGCCGCTCCGGCGGCGCACGCCTCGATCGCCCGGACCAGATCGCGCCCCAGCATCCGCGCCCGATCTTCGTCAATGACAATCCCGTCGGCCACCGCCGCCGGTATCGCCAGGGTAAAGGCATTCGGCAGTTGCAGCGCCGAGCGAACGTACGCCGCACAACCATCATCACCGCTCCCGCTGCCGGAAGAACGAAAATCACAACTCAATTCACCTTGCCGCCGCATAGCCAACGCCGCATTGAGACAGGCCAGATCGCCGGTATCGGAAGGCTCGTCCCAGATAATCGCCGTCTCGTGCCGCGCCGCCGGACGGAGCTCCAGCACCAAAGCAATCCGGTCGCGGCATTGCTGCAACTGCGCGATATAGGCACTGCTGACGCGATAACGGAACGCCCCGTAATCCCGACCGGGATCGTGCGACGGTCGGTTTATGCCCGGACTACCGTCTTCAACCCCGTCCGTGTCCGCCAACGGCAACACATACAATTCCACCTGTTCGGATAAAATGCCGTGATTGTTGCGCCATTCATCCATAATCCCTTCCAGAACAAAATTACTCAACCCCGACCCGTTCTGCTGCCGGGCACTGATGAACACGGTCCGCACCGGTGCCGCCGCGGGAAGGTGCAGCAACGTCACCGCACGGTTTTCCTCGGAACGCACCAGCTCTTTCCGTTCGATCACCGGCCGGGTCAGCAGAAACTTATCCAGATCGGCCATCAGATAGGGCCGGGAATAGGCGAAACGGCAGGCCCCGGTAGCCGCGGTAAAATGAAAAACAAAGGAATCCCCCTCTACACTTTCCCGCGCCAACCGGTTCCACCCCTCTTCATCGCAATTGACGCAGGGGCCGGCCCCTTCCGGCAACGCCCCCGCGGGAAAGATAAAACGGACGGAAAACGCTTCCGCCGCCACATTCTGCGCCTCGAAGTACCACCACAACACCGTGGATTCCTCCCCTCCCGGCGCCGGACGAAGTTTAACGGCATCGTCCAAATATTCTTCCACAATGATATTGCCGCCGGGAAAACCGGCATGGATGCGAAGATTCTGAGCCATCTTGCCCATATTGCGAATCCTTTCCCCTGAGGTTAAACTTCCCCTGCCATTAAAATTATACCCCGCCCGCAATTTTTCAAGCCATCACCGCAATATTAGTTTGGCCGCGCCGTTATCATCTCATTCCGACCCAACCCGAGCCGAACCGGTCCGGCCGCCCCCCCCGACGACATCGAACCGGAACCTGTCGGCGCAACCGCGGCCCGTCGCGCCGGAATCAATATTCAATAATTGTCTTCTTTGATTTCGAAATATGCCTGGGGGTGGAGACAGGCCGGACACTTGTCCGGGGCTTCCGGACCTTCGTGTACGTAACCGCAGTTACGGCATTTCCAGCGCACCGGTTGCGCTTTCCGGAACACGGCATCGCTCTCCAGATTGGCCGCCAGTTTGCGATAGCGCTTTTCATGCTCCACTTCCACTGCGGCGATTTTCCGGAACGCCGCGGCAATCGGGGCAAAACCTTCACTTTCCGCCACCTCGGCAAATTCCGGATAGAGAATGGAATGTTCCTCCAGTTCCCCCGCGGCCGCCGCCTGAAGATTTTCCAGCGTGGAACCGATCACTCCGGCCGGATAGGAGGCGGTGATTTCCACACTGCCGCCTTCCAGAAACTTGAAGAAACGCTTGGCGTGTTCCTTTTCATTATCGGCGGTTTCCTGGAAAATCGCCCCAATCTGCTGAAAACCTTCCTTGATCGCCGCCGAGGCAAAATAAGTATAACGATTGCGGGCCTGTGATTCCCCGGCAAACGCCTTGAGTAGATTCTGTTCCGTTTTCGAGCCTTTGAACTGAGTCATTTTCTTTATCCTTTCTCTTGTAGTGCAACCTTGCCGGTGCTACGGAGTTCACTCCGCCGCACCGTGAGACAGTGCGGCGGCGGACCGGGGACATCGGCCGAAAGCGTTGTCCGCCATCATTCCGCCGGGAACTATTATCTATAGTATATGTTCCGGAAGCAATTTTTACAACCGCAGGGAACGTAAAATCAAAAACCGGGAGCGGTGACAACCTCACCACTCCCGGTCAACAAAAGCCATTTATGACGTTTCTTTATCGTTTGCGCCACTGCAAGAACAACGCCGCAAATACCGTCTACCGTTCTTCCAGCGTCCCGAAACTACAGATCTGACAATGACGGCAGTCCAGATTCTTGGGCGGCTCGTATATCCGTCCCTCCCGCTTCGCCTTCATCATGTTCAGTTTATTCATTGCCGCCATCACGCAGCCGAGCAGAATAAAACCGCCGGCCGCCGAACAGGGCAACAGACAATCAATCGTCCAGGGCGTAATCACCTTGATTTCAAACAGCGAACCGCTGGTCAGAAATTCCCGGATGCCGCCCAGCAGCACCAGACCGAACAGAAACCCGATCCCCATGCCGATCCCGTCCATCATCGACCGCACCACCCCATGCTTGCAGGCAAATGCTTCCGCCCGGCCCAGCACGATACAGTTCACCACAATCAACGGGATGAAAATCCCCAGCGCCTGCTGGATGGATTCCGGCGCATACGCCTTCATCAACTGATCCACCACCGTTACAAACGTGGCGATAACGGCAATATAAACCGGAATTCGAATCTTTTTCGGCACAACATTCCGAATCAGCGAAATCACCGTATTGCTGCCGAACAAGACAAAAACCACCGCCACGCCCATAAACAGGCCGTTTTTGGCGTTCGAAGTCGTCGCCAGCGTCGGGCACATCCCAAGCGTCAGCACCAGGATCGGATTTTCCTTCCAGATGCCTTTGGTAAGTTCATTCCACAAGTTCATGATCCGCGCTCCTGATTATTTGCCGAGAGCCGACAAAATTTTACTTTTTTCCCGGACCAGTGTCACCGCCGCCCGGTTCACCGCCGCGGTAACCGCCCGCGAACTGATCGTGGCCCCGGTCATGTAATCGACCTGACCGCCGTCCTTTTTCACTCGCCAAGGCGAAGTCCACGCATCGCCGGGCACCGCGCCGTGACCGTCAAACTGGTCCAGAATCGGATTCGGCGGCAAGGCATTCGGATCGGTGTTCCCGGAGTCGCCGAACAGATCGAAAATGGTGACGCTCTTTTTCCGGCCGCACACCACCGTGCCCAAACCCGGGGTTTCCTTCTGATCGGTCACCACCACCGTACGGATGCGGGCGTCGGGATTGAATCCGACGATGACGGCGATTTTGCCGCCGTAACCATGCCTGGAAACGCTTTCCGCCGCAATCCCCACCAATTTGCCGGCCGCATCTTTGGCCCCGAAATATTTGACTTCGCCACCGTCGGCCGCCTTCACCGTAATGGTGTTTTCATCCGCCCGATTGGCAAATTGCGGCAACACGCTCTGCAGCGCCGACAGGACTTTTTTCTGCTGGTTGACCAGAATCGGCGTCCGGGTCACATTATCCGTCCAGGCCAGAATCAACGCGGCAATCACCCCGATCACGGCCAGAAACACCCCCAGCACAACCGGATTGGCAGTATCTTTGAGCTTCATATGGCTTCACCTCTTTCCAACGCTTTGTAACCGAACGGGAACTTCTTGGCAAAACGGTCGATCAACGGCACCAGGGCGTTCATGAACAGAATGGAGAAACTGACCCCTTCCGGATAGCCGCCCCAAATTCGGATCAGACAGGTAATCAGCCCGCACCCGATCCCGAAAATAACCGCTCCCAGCGTCGTCATCGGCGAGGTTACCATATCGGTCGCCATAAAGAACGCCCCGAGGAACAACCCTCCGGACACCACATGAAACAAGGCATCCGGAGTCATCCCCGGCGCAACTTGATGCACAATGCCGGTGAAGATCGCCACCGTACCGATGTAGGCCACCGGCACCTGCCATTTGATCAGTTTCAGGGAAATCAGGATGATGCCGCCGATCAACAGCGCCAAAGCGGAAGTTTCCCCCAGACAGCCGCCGACATTGCCGACAAAGGCATTCCAGATGGCCTGATGCCCGTCCACAGCGGCAAAACGATCGATGCCGGCCGCCACCTGCGGCGCATTGCGCGCCACGCCCAACGGCGTCGCACAGGTAACTCCGTCCAACTGACCCGCCCCGATCGCCGTCACCACGCTGTGATCGAAAAATCCGGTATATTTGCCGGCATGCGCCAGCATTTGACGGGTCGGCACCCAGGTAGTCATGATTTTCGGAAAGGCCACCAGCAGCCCCACCCGGGCCACCAGGGCCGGATTGAACGGGTTGCTGCCCAGACCGCCGAAGACCTGTTTCCCCAGCCAGATGGCAATGAAAGCACCGACCAGGCAAATCCACCACGGCACGCCGGCCGAAAGATTGAACGCCAGCAACATGCCGGTCACCACCGCACTGAGGTCGCGCACCGTTCCCAGCACCGGCTTGCCTTCGATCCGGCACCAGAGCATTTCAAACGCCACCGAAAATACCACGCACAATACCATCACGCGCAAGGCCTGCAGCCCGAAAAACCAGAGCCCGGCAAAGGCCGCCGGCAACATCGCCACTATCACCCAGAGCATAATTTTCCAGATTTCATCCGCATTGCTGTGGATGTGCGGAGAAGAACTGACGATCAGGTTCTCCGGATCCGGCATTCTGATTTCGTTACTCGCTACTTCACTCATAATTATGTCTCGACCTATCCTAAGTTATTTCTTGTTTTCTTTGGCTTTCCGAGCCCGGATTTCGGCCTTGGCCCGCCGGACGTGCTGCACCAGCGGACGATGCGCCGGACAGGCATAGGCGCAGGCGCCGCACTCCAGGCAGTCCATCACATGCAGTTCCTCGGCCTTGTCGAATTTCTCATTTTCAATAAAACAACTGATGGTGCCGCACAGCAGATTCATCGGGCAGTTGTCGATGCACTTGCCGCAGCGGATGCACGGCTGCGACGTGAACTGCACCACTTCCGATTGATCCAGCAACAGAATCCCCGAGGTATTCTTCATCACCGGCACTTCGATGCTTTTCTGAGCGAATCCCATCATCGGCCCGCCGAGAATTACCTTGCCGGGCGTACTTTTGACGCCGCCGGCCAGCCGGAGAACTTCGGCGATCGGCGTGCCGATCCGCACCAGCCAGTTGCCGGGATTGACCACCGGCAGTCCGGTCACCGTGGTAACACGCTCGAACAACGGTTTGCCCTCCAGTACAGCTTCGGCCACCGCCGCCGCCGTCCCGACGTTCTGGACCACGCATCCGGCGTCCATCGGCAACATGCCTTCCGGCACCTTGCGTCCGGTCACCGCGTAAATAAGCTGTTTTTCCCCGCCCTGGGGATACCGCACCTTCAAAACCACCACTTTAGCGTTATAGTTCGGTGCTTTGGTCTGCAATTCGGCAATGGCATTCGGTTTGTTCGCCTCGATGCCGATGTAAATCCGGGTAATGCCAAGCACGCGGGCCATAATCGCCGCTCCGGTCAGAACCGCATCGGCCCGTTCCAGCATCAGCCGATGGTCGGCGGTAAGATAAGGTTCGCATTCCGCGCCGTTCAGAATCAGAGTATCGATCTTTTTGGCCGGCGGCGGCGACAGTTTGACCAACGTCGGAAACGCCGCCCCCCCCATGCCGACAATCCCGGCCTTGCCGATGCGTTCCTTCAACACTTCCGGCGCCGCCTGACGCCAGTCGGCAATCGGCTCCAGCCCGGAATCGAATTCATCCTTGCCGTCGGCCAGAATCTCCACCGCCTGCTGATTGACGCCCATCGGACCGGGCACATCGATCACCTTGCCCACGGTGCCGCTGGTCGGCGCATGCACCGGCGCGGAGACAAACCCGCCCGGTTCGGCGATCATCTGCCCCTTCTTCACCACGTCGCCGGGATTGACAATCAATTTCGGCGGCGCACCGATGTGCTGACACAAAATCACCTGGTATTTTTCCAACAGCGGCGCCGGTTTAATGGCCACCCCGCTCGACAGGCTTTTACCGTCATCCTTCGGATGCACCCCGCCGGAAATTTTCTTTTTCTGCACTTCCATGATTATGCCGTCTCCCCAGTCGCTTTTTCTTTCCGGTAATGGTCTTCCGGCGTCAACAGGCAACCGGACGGACATCCCGCCGCC
>JAQUZV010000068.1 GCA_028691155.1 Victivallales bacterium | reverse complement strand
CTGTAACATCAGTCGTCCCAGCCACGCCAGCAGATTGGCCGCCGCCAGTCCCGTCAGGCGGCACGCCTGCCGCCACCACGGTTCCAGCCGTCGCCCGTCGGCATTATAGCGCATCTTCTTCCACAACCAGGTCCCCGACAATTCCAATGCATAAACTTCACCGGGATGGATATAAATTCCGGTCCAGTTCCAGTAATCGCGGGCATAAACGGGAAAATAATCCGTCGTGCCCCCCACCGCCAGTTCCCGCAACGGATAATAGGGCTGATAGGCAATCAGCCGACGCCGGTGCCGCTTGATCGCCGCCACATGCAGCAACGGATTGTCGGTCCGGATTTCCGGAATGCTTCGGGGCTGGCTGCCGAGACGCTTGAAGATGCTCGATGCGGCAAAGGAATCGTGGATCGGCCCGCACCAATCCGGCGCAATCTGCCGCAAACGGCGGAAACGCTTCTTCCGGCTGCCGATTTCCGGAACAAATTTCAAACCATGTTGTTTCGCCTGCCGGATCATCCAGATCAAAGCCCCGTCCGACAAGCCCTTTTCCGCGTATCCGCCGCCGACATCGGCATGGGCGCCGGGAAACCAGCATTCCCGCGCCCGGTCGGGGTCGATATTGGTCCAACGCAACGGAGTAAAGCTGCTGCGCTTGTCATCCAGCGACAACGCATGGAAAGCGACCCGGACATTGGCGCAGAGATCGGGAGAATGATGGCGGTAACGGCTGGGACGGTCGAAAATGAGATTGATTACCGGAAACAGATCCGGCGCACCCAACGCCCCCACCATATCCCACAAGCCCAGAAAATCCACCTTGCCGCGTCCCGGCTGCTGATCGGCGAAACAACTTTTATCCGGCGCTTTTTTCCCCTTGCCACGGCGGTAGAAACAACGATAATCCTTTTCAAGCCGTCGCCAGAAGTCGCCCGTTACCGCGGCCGGATCGAGCAGACCGCACCGATCGATCAGATGGGTCAGGCAATTGGCGGTTAAGGCCCCGCGACTGAAGCCGAAAAGATAAATCCGATCGCCGCAGGAATAGTTGTCCGTCAACCATTTATAGCCGCTTTTGATATTTTTTTCCAGACCGTAACCCTGGCTGTTGCCCAGAAAACGCGCCCACAGCCCGCAATAAGTGCCGACCCCGGGGTGATAATACTTGCGTTGCCCGATCTCCCCATCGCCTTCCGCAACCGCATTGAACAATCGAAAGACGTTGGTGGGAACCGGAACGGCTCCGATCAGTTGGTCCGGGGTATTGCTGGTGCCGTCATAACAAACAATCAGTTTCTTCATGATCCCTCGCTCCCCTGGTTTCACGGAAGAGCAGCCGGCATCCGGCTCCAAAGCAACGCCGTTCGCGGCTTCGGGCGGTACGGAAGAACAGGAAACCGACTTGCTCTCTCTATTATATTAATAGATATCCGTCATAAAAGCAAGCCGGAATGACAATGACAGTTCCGGTATACCGAAAAATGCGACCTGGCGGGGTAAAAAACGAAATGGTGCGTCATTCACCCCGCATTGACCATGACAAGACGATTTTACACCAGCGCCAGCGCCTGATCCAAATCGGCAATGATATCCTTGACATTTTCAATACCGACGGAAAGACGAATCAGATCCGGCGTCACCCCGGCAGCCAACTGTTCCTCATCGGAAAGCTGACGGTGAGTCATGCTGGCCGGATGCAGCACGCTGGTGCGCACATCGGCCACATGAACCACAATCGCCGCCAGTTTCAGACTGTTCATCACGGTTTCGCCGGCGGCACGACCGCCCTTGACCCCGAACGTCATCACCCCGCTGCACCCGGACAGATATTTCCGAGCCCGATCGTAATATTTATTGCTCTTCAAACCGGGATAATTGACCCACGCCACCTTGGGATGGCGTTCCAGGTATTCGGCCACGGCCTGGGCGTTGGCGCAATGGCGCTCCATACGGACGTGCAGCGTTTCCAGTCCGAGGTGGGATAAAAACGCATTCATCGGGCTCATGCAGCATCCGGTATCGCGAATCCACTGCGCCCGGGCCTTGGCAATGTACGCCGCCGCTCCGAACGCCGCGGTGTAGACCAGACCATGATAACTTTCATCCGGTTCGTTCAGTCCCGGGAACTTGCCGTTGCCCCAGTCGAACTTGCCGCTGTCGATGATGATGCCGCCGACGCTGGTGGCATGACCGTCGATATATTTGGTGGAGGAATGAACGACAATATCCGCGCCGTGTTCGAACGGACGGCACAGATAGGGGGTGGCAAAGGTGTTGTCGACGATGAACGGGAGCTGGTTTTCATGCGCCAGTTGGGCGAATTTGTCGAAATCGAGAACACACATGCCGGGATTGGAAATGGTTTCGCCGAAAACGGCCCGGGTATTGGGCCGCACGGCCCGACGGAGTTCATCCAGCGGCGCATCGGGATCGACCAGCGTCACTGCCACGCCCATCTGCTTCAGCGTATGGGTAAACAGCGTCACCGTGCCGCCATAAAGGGCGCTGGCGGCAATAAAGTGTTGTCCGGCGGTACAGATATTGGTAATCGCCACCATCGACGCCGCCTGCCCGGCGGAAGTGGCCAAGGCCCCGATCCCGCCTTCCAGCGCCGCCATCTTGCGTTCGAAGCCGCCCACCGTGGGGTTGCCCAGCCGCGAATAGAAATAACCGTCGGCTTCCAGGTCGAACAGTTTGGCCACCTGTTCGGCATTGTCATATTTATAGGTAGTGGACTGATAAATCGGCAACACGCGCGGTTCGCCGTTTTTCGGTTCCCAGCCGCACTGTACGGCCTTGGTTTCCAGTGACCATTCGTTGTTCATGATATTTCATCCTCCGGCAATGGAATTTTATGATAATAATGCAAACCATAAAAATATCCATATTTGCATAAAAATCAACGTCGCGATTGCTTTTTCCCGCATTGGGACATAAATTTCTATCGATCGGAGGAGGATCATGACCACAACACCGCGCAAAATCGTCTTTATCGGCGTCAATTCGTCCTATTCGCACTCGATGCTCTCCTACGGTTTCGTACGCGCCTGGAATGAACCGTTTCTCCCCGACCACCGGTGGCAACTGCTCGAAACCACCATCAACGATGACGAAGCGGCCGGAGCGCTGGCGGCGGTTGCCGCCCAGCCGGAAGTCATTCTGGGCACCGCATATTTATTCAACCGGGATTTTCTGCTGCGGCTGCTGGCCCGGGTCCGGGCGCTGCTTCCGACCACGCCGATCTATCTGGGCGGACCGGAATTTCTCGGCGACAATGCGGCATTTCTGCGGCATTTTCCCGCCGTTACCGGCGTCGTACGCGGCGACGAAAGCAGTCTTCACCGCATCATCGCCGGCGATCCGGACGCACCCGGCCTCTGCCGCCTCGACGCCGACGGCAATTATCACGATCACGGTACCGCCGCCATGCCCGACACCACCCCGATCCCCTCCCCCTATCTGGCCGGGTATTTCGAACGCGGCAAACCATTTTATCAACTCGAAACGTCGCGCGGCTGTGGCGGCAACTGCACGTTCTGCACCAGCTCGCGTTCCCGCGGCGTCCGCTATTTGCCGCTGGACCGGGTCCGGGCCGAGCTGACCGTGCTGGCCGCTGCGGGAGCGCGGGAAATCCGACTCCTCGACCGTACCTTCAACGAGCCGCCGGATCGGGCCATCGCCCTGCTGCGTCTGTTCCGCGAAGAATTTCCCCGGCTGCGTTTTCATCTGGAAATCAATCCGGCCCGGCTGACGCCGGAACTGCTGGAACTGCTGCATGAATTGCCGCCGGGACAACTGCACCTGGAAGCCGGAGTACAAACCTTCAACGACGCCGTATTGCGTACGGTGCGGCGTCCGGCCACCGCGGCCAAAACGGCAACGGGATTGCGACAACTGCACGCATGCGGCAATTTCGAACTCCACACCGATCTGATCGCCGGTCTGCCGGAACAGGGCTTGAAGGACGTTATCGCCGATCTGTCCCGCCTGATCGAACTGGAGCCGGAAGAAATTCAGTTGGAAACCCTGAAAATTCTACCGGGAACGCCGCTGGCAAAACGCCCTCCGGCCGGGATGGTCTGGAATCCCGAACCGCCGTACGAAGTATTGCAGACCGCCACCATGACGGCAACGGAACTGCATCGGACCCGGCTGTTGTCAAAAATTATCGATCATTATTACAATGCCCCGGAACTGCGCCGGCTATTCGCCTGGGCCTGGCGCCGGGAGAACGGCTTTGCCCATGACTTTCCGCTTTTTCTGCACCGATGCGGCAATCCCGCCATTCGGGTCTCGCCGCAGAAGCGACTGGACAACCTGGCTGAATTCGCCGCCGCGACCGGAAATCACATGCTGGCGGAACTGGTCCGCTTCGTCTGGCTGGTCAACGGTCTGCCGCCGGAACAATACGGCTTAACCCCGCATAAAACGGTTCGGGGAGAGATTCACGACGCGGCCGGAGCCATTATCAACCGGGTGCGGGACAACCACGAGCTGAAACGTTATTTTGCGGCGGAATTCCCGTTCAACGCCGCCGCCATCCTCGCTGCCGTACCAACGGCGTGGGACCACCAGCCGCATCGCTATCTTTTTTATCCCCGTCACGGCCAACGTCTCGGCCGCCTGGTGGAAATTGCACCGGAACCGGAAATAAAACCGGCAAACGGTCCCGCCCCCGCGGTAATTGCCGATTGAAAAAAATGCCTTCGGCGGGCATATTCATATCTTGAACAATGCCGCAGTGAAAGCGCCCATGGCAATATCACCGCCACAGCAGGGTAACAGCATGGCATAATACATAATACCCGCAAAAATCAGGAACGATTTTAGGAACGATTAATGAATAAGGCATGTTTTCTGGATCGCGACGGTGTGGTCATCGTCGAAAAGGATTATCTCCGCGACGTCAGTCAGGTGGAGCTGGAGACGGGAGCGGCGGAAGCCATCCGTCAGTTGAAACAACACGGCTATCTGGTTATCGTCGTCTCCAACCAGTCCGGCGTAGCCCGGGGCTATTTCAGCGAAGAGGACGTCCGGGCGGTCAATGCCCGCATCGACGCCCTGCTGGCGGCGGAGGGCACCGCGGTGGACGACTGGTTCTTCTGTCCCCACCACCCGCAGGGGAAAATTCCCGCCTACACCCGACAGTGCGACTGTCGCAAACCGGGTACCGGCATGTTGCTCCAGGCGGCGCAAAAACACCATATCGACCTGTCCGCCTCCTTCATGATCGGCGACAAGCTGTCGGATGTGGCCACCGGACGCGCCGCCGGTTGCGCCGCCGCCGTACTGGTCCGCACCGGACACGGCGGCACGGCGGAGCTCCCCACCGAAGACGTGCCGACAGCGGCCGACATCCGCGCGGCCGTCGCGTTGCTGCTGGCCGCCCCCTTCCGGAAAAAGTGCCGCGGCACCCCCAACACCAACCACCCAAACGCAGGATCATGACCAATCGCACCGACAATCAAGGCAACGGGGAAGCCAACTATTCGCCGATTCCGGCCGGAATGGCAAAGCAGATCATTCGCTCCGGACTACAGATCGTAATTTATTACGAACGGGTCCGCAGCGAAGCCAAGCCGAACGCCCCGGCCCGCAGTTTTCCCTTTTACGGGCTGGCGCATCTGATCGACGGCGACGGGTTCTATTATGACGGCGACACCGGAACCACCGTGCCGCTGGAACCAGGCGACGGCGTGCTGATTTCACCCGGCAAACGCCACGAATACGGCGGCCGGGAACGGTATTTTCTCGAAGACGCCATCAGTTTTGTCGGCCCCACCGCCGACGCGTTGTACCAGGCCGGAATCATCACCGACGGCGTACTGCGGATCGGAACGGAGCGCCGCCTCCTGCCGCTGATCCTCAAACTGCGCGACCCCAGTCTGGTCTCGCAATTCGAAGCCAATGTAATGCTGCAGCAACTGCTGCTCAATCTGTTCCGGGAAAACCGCCGCCACGATTCCGCGCCGCACCGGAAACTGCAGCAACTGCTGCATGAACTCAACGCCATGCCCCACCACTGGTGGACCGTCGCGGAAATGGCGGACTACTGCAATCTCAGCACCAACCATCTCCGCACCCTGTTCCACAACGCCACCGGCATGGGGCCGAAACAATATTTCGACCGTCTCAAAATGAGCAAAGCGGCGGAAATGCTGTGCGCCACCCGCATGAAACTGCCGGAAATCGCCGCTTATCTCGGCTATACGGATCAATATCATTTCATGCGGCGTTTTTCCGCCATTTTCGGCATGCCTCCGGTTAAATATCGTAAAACCTATGCCAAAATTTCGCCGGGCTCCCCACCCGTCCCCGGCCCGCAACAGTCAGTTCAGGGAGCACCGTAATGCCAACCGACCCGACCATCCCGCTGCGGGGACGCCTGGCGCCCAGCCCGACCGGGGCGCTGCATTTGGGCAATGCCAGAACCTTTCTGATCGCCTGGCTGTCGATCCGCAGCCGGGGCGGCAAACTGGTGATGCGCCTGGAAGACCTGGACCATCCCAAAGTCAAACCGGCCGCCGCCGACGCCGCCTGTCGCGACCTGCGGCAACTCGGCCTGGACTGGGATGAAGGCGACGATTGCGGCGGTCCCCATCATCCTTACCGCCAGAGCCGCCGCATCGCCGTTTACCGCGCCGCTCTGGCCCAACTGCGAGCCGCCGGACTGGTCTATCCCTGCACCTGTACCCGCCGCGACGTCACCGCCGGGCAAAGCGCACCGCACGCCGGAGATTATCACCGCTATTCCGGTCGCTGTCGTCACCGTTACCCCGATTTTCCCGCCGCCATGGCGGTGACCGGACCGCGGCGACTTCCCGCCTGGCGTTTCATCGCTCCCGACCGCGACATTACCTTTGTCGACGGCTGCTGCGGACCGCAGACCGTCAACATCGCCCGCACCGCCGGTGATTTCGTTCTGGCCCGCCACCCGGACGGCGCCGGATACCAGTTGGCGGTAGTAGTGGACGACGCCATGATGCAGATCACCGAAATCGTCCGGGGGGACGACCTCCTCCCCTGCACCGCCTGGCAGATCTTACTTTATGAAGCGCTGGAATACCCCGTGCCGACCTTTATTCATGTCCCGCTCGTCGTCGGTCCGGACGGCAAACGTCTGGCCAAACGCCACGGCGACACCCGGATATCGGAACTGCTGCAACGGGGCAATACCCCGGAAAAGATTATCGGTTTGCTGGCCTGGAGCTGCGGCTGGGCCGAGTTCGGCGAAGCATTGTCGCCCGCCGACCTCCTGCCGCGCTTTTCCTGGTCGACCATTCCCCGGCAACCGCTGGTTATCGATGACCGGTTGAACCGCTATCTCGGATTGACCACCTGAAGCGGTTCCAAGCCGTCGCCGGATCGGCCAATCAGTACATCATCGGCGGACGGTCGAGGTGAAAGGAGTGCATCGCGGCGTCATCGTAAAAAACCTTCATCAGGAACAATCCCTGGGGCGGACAGGTCTCGACGTGAGCGGTGCGCTGTCTGGCCGCCATAATCCGGGCAATGTCGTCCGGCTCCAGCCGTCCCATACCCACGGCGGTAATCGCGCCCATCAGACTGCGAATCATCTTGTAGAGAAAACCGTTGCCGACGAAAGTAAGGCACAACAGCGAACCGAAGTGCTGCGCTTCGATGCGGTAAATGGTGCGGACCGGATCGTCATAGCGTCCGGCCTCGGCGGCAAAAGAGGAAAAATCATGGGTGCCGGTCAGCATCTCCAGTGCCGCCCGGACCTCATCCAGCCGGGAGCATTGGGGCAGATGCCAGGAATAACGGGCCAGAAACGGGGTCTTTTCGCCCAGATTGAGCACATAGGTATAGGCCTTGCCCCGAGCGCCGAAGCGGGCGTGGAAATCGTCCGGCACCACCTCCAGCCGCCGAATTTTGATCGTGTCCGGAAGACGGCGGTTCAAGGCTTTGAATAGGTTTTCGAACGGAATATAAGGGCTTTCCGGTACGGTGGCATGAGCGGCAAAGCCCATGGCATGCACACCGGTGTCGGTACGACTGCTGCCGTAGATATGAATATACCGGCCGCCGTACAGCTCGCTGACGACCTGTTGGAGTTTCTCCTGTACCGTCAGGGCGTTGGGCTGAATCTGCCAACCGTGAAAATCGGTGCCGTCGTAGGCGATTTCCAGAAAAATATGTCGTGGTCTTAATGCTTCCGGCATTGCTTTCTTCCTGTAATGATTGCCGGGGCAATATACCTTGTCCGGATGCTTTTGCAACCCCGGACGGCACATTTTTATCCGCTCGGAACCGCCGTGGCCGCGTGGTTCAGGAATCGGATTCGGAATCCGAATGACAAACCGCGCAGTGCTCGTCGTCGCACGCCCCGGTATGTTCCAATGTTTCCAATTCCTCCGGGGTCGGCACCTGACCGGTCTCGATCGCCAGTCCGATGAAATCGACGATCTGACTGCTGATTTCCTCCAATTCCTCCTGGGCCAGGAAAAAACGTTCGGCGTCCGGCAATGCCCGTAACGTTTCATTGAGATGGTGATAACGTTCCAGATCGGCTTCGGTCAGCTCGCCGTCATGCTGTTTGAGATGCAGTTCGTCTTCCAGATCCAGCAGCGCCTCATAATGAGTACGGGCCTGTTCCCCGGATAAAAATTCATTGATGCAGCACTGCGCCTCCCGAAAACGTTGCTCTTCCGCCAAACCGTCGCAAAAATCGCGCAGCAGTTCGTAAAGCCGTTGATTGTCGTGAAAAATCGATTTTTTACTCATCGGAACATACCCCAAAATTTTCAATTATTGGTTTTATTTTACACGGCGGCAATTTTTTGTCAACCGGCAATTCCCGGTGTTCCGCGTTAAAAAGGCCAAATAAGCAACCGCCGGGTTGTTTCCGCCGGACCTCCTTTTCCGGCGTCACGGCCCCGAAAATCGATTGCAATCATGCCGTACACCGACTATATTATAGTTTTTTTCAACCCTCATTGAGGTCAATCAGGTCGCATAACCGACCGGAAGTTGCAGACAA
>JAQUZV010000067.1 GCA_028691155.1 Victivallales bacterium | reverse complement strand
ATAGGCCAGCGGATGCGAAATCATCAAGTGCGTATCAAACAACAGCTCGCTGGCTTGGCGCAAATTGGCAATAATCGGGATGCCAAAGCTGATGTTGGGCACGAAGTGACCGTCCATGACATCCAGATGAATAAGGTCGCAGCCGCCTTGTTCCACTCCGGCCACTTCGGCGCCGAGCCGGGAAAAATCGGCGGCGAGAAGCGAGGGGGAAACCAGAACCCGGCGCCAATCGAGATCTTTTACGTTGCTCATAGTATTTTTTACCTTGCTTGACCGGGACAGTCCCGGCCGAAAATTTATCTTGCTGCCATGGCTAACGATAATCGAAGCGGGAATTTTTTCAAGCCGGAGCACGGGCAAAATTACCAATTAGAGCGGAAATCTCCGACGGCACGTGCCGCGGCATAGCCGTTTGGGCTGTTGCGGCAGAACGTAATTTTAGTTGCCGGCGTTCTGCCGCAATAAATACCGTTGCCTTCCTCTTAGCGCCGCATGTTGCGGATCAGGAATTCGACGATCGGCGTCGGGTCTTCCAGGCTGTGGGGGTGATGCTTTTGGCCCGGCTTGAGAATCAATTTCATGTCGCCGCCCAATTTACGCAGCCGTTCGAGCAGCAGACCGGTGTTTTCGGGGTAGGGGACAATTTCATCCGCATCGCCGCAGACGTGGATGATCGGAATGCCGGCTTCCACCAACGGTTCCAGATGGTCGACCGGGCTGCCGGAAAAATTCTCGGCCTGGACGGCGGTGATGCCGTAAGCCTGGAGACATTTTTCGGCGTCGACTTCGCTGCCGGGACCGGACATCAGGCCGAGAGGCCAACTGCGGAGGTCGCAAACCGGGTTGTCGGCATAGATGGCGGCGACCTGTTCCGGATTTCGTGCCGCCCAATTGTAGACGGTCAGGGCGCCGCGGCTGAATCCTTCCAGAATGGGGCGGCGGGCAAAGCTGTATTCCCGGACCAGAAATTCATAGAAGCGATCCCAGCGGGCAAGGGCGGCCGGGCCGCCGTAGAGGTCGGCGATATCGATATGAACCAGATAAAACCCCTCCTGCAGCATCGCGAGATCGACATACGGAAACGTATCGAACAATCTGGCGCGCCAGAGCCATAATCGGCCATGGCGCGGTTGGTCGGGGACGACAATCATGGCCCGAACCCCGTCGAATTCAAAGGTGTGGCGGGTATAATCGTGGTAACGATCGGTGATGCCTGGAAATGCAGACGTCATAATTCATTGCCTCCTTTGTAGTAAGACGACTTATAGCGACGACTGCCCCGGTCCGGCGTGGCCGCCGGACCGCGCTGGCGGTTATTTGGCGTATTCGACCGACCGGGTTTCACGAATAATCGTGACTTTGATCTGGCCGGGGTAATTCATTTCCTTTTCGATGCGGTTGCAGATATCGCGGGCCAGCAACTGGGCCGTTCCTTCGTCGACCTTTTCCGGCTGGACCACCACGCGCACTTCCCGGCCGGCCTGGAGGGCGAAGCAGGATTCCACGCCGTCGAATTCATGGGCGATGGTTTCGAGCTGTTCCAGCCGTTTGAGGTAGAGTTCGGTGGTTTCGCTGCGGGCTCCGGGCCGGGAGGCACTCAGGGTGTCGCAGGCGTTGATCAAACTGCCGTAAATCGAAATGGGTTCGACTTCGCCATGATGGGCGGCCACGGCGTTGATGACGTCCTTGGCTTCGTTATGACGGCGCAGAATATCGGCTCCGATGGCGGCGTGGGAACCTTCAACCTCATGGTCGACCGCTTTGCCGATGTCATGGAACAATCCGATGCGTTTGGCCTTCTGTTCGTCCAGACCGAGTTCGGCGGCAATAATGCCCATGAAATAGGCGGTTTCCAGCGAATGTTTGAGGACGTTTTGGGAGAAGCTGTAACGGTATTTGAGGCGACCGAGCAGTTTGATTACCTGCGGGGAAACCCCTTGAATACCGGTTTCCAGCACGGCGGCTTCGCCAGTGGCGTAGATGTCTTCCTGAACTTCTTTTTCCACCTTTTTAACCAGTTCTTCGACCCGGGTCGGATGAATGCGGCCGTCGGAAATCAGCCGTTCGAGCAACTGGCGGGCAATCTCTTTGCGGACCGGATCGAAACAGGAGATGACCACCGCTTCGGGCGTGTCGTCGATCATGATGCTGACTCCGGTAGCGGCTTCGAGAGCCCGGATATTGCGTCCTTCCCGGCCGATGATACGCCCCTTCATTTCATCGTTCGGCAGGGGAATGGTGGCGGTGGTGCGTTCGTAAGTGCAGTCGGAGGCGTAGCGCTGGATGGCGTAGGTCAGGATACGCTGGGCTTCGCGTTCGGATTTCTGCCGTGCTTCTTCCAGAATGTCACGGATGAGCAGACCGGATTCGGTCCGGACTTCGGCCTTGAGTTTTTCCAGCAGCATTTTCTGGGCCGACTCGCGGTCGAGCATGGCGATGCGTTCGAGTTCGTCGATCTGGCGGGAAATCTGTTTCTGCAATTCATCCTGTTTGGCGGTGACGCGTTCGCGCTGGACGTCGAGTTCTTTTTCCTGTTTTTCGGTCTGCCGGATTTTTTCTTCCAGGGTATCGGCGCGTTTTTCCAGATTTTCCTCGCGTTGGGCCAGGCGTTTTTCCACGGACTGCTGTTCCCGGCGGCGGTCTTTTAGTTCGTCTTCAAATTCTTCCTTCATCTTCAGCACTTCGCCTTTGGCGGCGACTTTGGCCTCACGCAGGATATGCTCCGCCTCCTTATGGGCGTCTTCCTTGATGTTGTTGGCCGCATGCAACGCGGCCGCACGTCGGAATCTGATTAACAAAGCGCAAATAATCAGGGCCGCAATTGCGGAACCGATCCCTGTCAGTAAGTAATTCAACATCTTTTCTCTCCGTCTTCTTGGTTGTTAAAGCGGTAAACCGCATCTTCCGTTACGACCGCATCCAAGGCGCGGTCATGCGGTTCCACCGGGATGCATGACAATTGCTGGCAGGCGTAAAAGACGCCGAGTTTCAACCCGCCGCCCTGAAGCAGCCGGTCATAAAACCCTTTGCCGCGTCCCAGGCGCTGCCCGGTGTGGTCGAACGCCACTCCTGGCACCAGCCAGCCCAGCGCTGCCGTTTCTTCCGCCGTAGCGGTCCGACAATTGCGATCCGGTTCCATGATACCGTAGGCTCCCGGAACCAGATGGTCGGGGTCGGCGTCATAAACTGCCATTTCGTAACCGAGCCCGGTTTGGGTCCGGTACGAGCGGGGTAGAAAAACCGTACCGCCGCGGCGTGCAAACGCCGCAAGGAAATCCTGCAGGTCGGGTTCCGTACCGTCCGAAACATAGGCGGCGATCCGATCCATCGCGTTCAGTTCCGGAAGCTCCGTCAGACGGGCTCGGATGGCGGCATCGGCCCGTCGGCGGAATTCCGCCGTCAACCGTTGCCGTATCGCGAGAACCGCGCGGCGAAGCTGTGATTTGTCATTGCCGGTCATCGGTATCTTCCTGCGTTTCTTTCCGGCATTGGCGCCAATAATGGAGCCGCTCCCGGATTTTACTTTCATAACCGGTATCGACCGGACGATAATAGGTCCGGGCAATGCCGAGATAATCCTGATTCACAAATCCGCCGTTGAAATCGTGCGGATAGAGGTACCCCGTGCCGTGGCCCTGGGCCTTGCCGCCGGCGGAATGGGCGTCGCGCAAGTGAACCGGCACCGGCTGCACCCGGGCTGCGGCGATGTCTTTGAGCGCCGCTTCGATTGCCTTGTAGGAGGCGTTGCTTTTGGGGGCGGTGGCACAATAGGTGACGGCCTGCGCCAGGATCAGTTTGGCCTCGGGCAGGCCGATCATCTGTATTGCCTGCATGGCGTTGACGGCCAGGGTCAGCGCCCGCGGATCCGCGTTGCCGATGTCTTCCGAGGCAAAGATTACGATCCGGCGGGCAATGAAATTGATGTCTTCACCGGCATGAAGCATTTTGGCCAGCCAGTAGACGGCGGCGTCCGGGTCGCTGCCCCGCATGCTTTTGATGAAGGCGCTGGCGGTATCGTAGTGACCGTCGTCGCCGTAACTGACGGCCTTTTTCTGGATCGAGGCTTCGGCGATGGCGAGGGTGATTCGGGTTATGCCGTCCGCCGTTGCCGTGGTGGTCATTACCGCCAGTTCGAGGGCGCTCAACGCCTTGCGGGCGTCGCCCTCGCAGATGTTGGCCAGAAAGGCGGCGGCATCGTCCGCCAGTTCGACCTTGCGGTCGGGGAAGCCGCGCGAATCGGTGCCGGCGCGGCGCAGCAGCATGACAATGTCGTCGTTGTCGAGCGGTTCGAGCTGAAACAGCATGGAGCGCGACAACAGAGGCCGATTGACGTAGAAAAACGGATTTTCGGTGGTGGCGCCCACCAGGCGCACATTGCCGTTTTCCACGTCCGGCAGCAGTACGTCCTGTTGCGCCTTGTTGAAACGGTGAATTTCGTCGATAAATAAAATGGTTTTTCGACCGGATATCTGCCGCCGCTGCACGGCATAGGATATTTCACGGCGAATGTCGGCCACACTGGAGGTTACTCCCGAGAGCCGGACGAATTCCGAATTGGTGTTCTGGGCAATAAGTTCCGCCAGCGTGGTTTTGCCGATGCCCGGCGGGCCGGAGAAGATAATCGAGGTGAACTGATCGGCGTCGATGGCGCGGCGCAGCAATTTGCCGTCGGCCAGCAGATGACGCTGCCCGGCATATTCCTCCAGACTGCGCGGACGCATGCGGGCGGCCAGCGGCAGACAGGAACCCGTGGCGGACAGTTCTGCCGGAGACCGGTCTTCCGGTCCGTCAATAGCCAAATCGAATTGCTGCATTATTTCATCCCATTGAGGGACCGTCGTCAATAGGATGATCTGCATGTTCGTCCGGACGAAACAACCCTTTTCCGGCCCACCATAGATTATCGGCCTTGCCGTGCGGACATTCCCATGTCCCAGGTTGTTGTCGGGCACACCGAGCCGACGGCACGGTGCTATTTTAACCGTTTATCCGGATAACAACATGAAAAACATCGTTGATCGGACGGGTCTCCCCCACCAATCCATAAATTAAAAATATGTTAAGACGCGACCGATATCGCTCAACCGTCGCGCCACCGATTTCAATATATTATTAATGCGGTGAATAATCAAGGATATTTATGCGAATCTTGAAAAAAACTGAACGGCATGGCCGCCTCGGCATGGCATAATCGGAGAAAAAATGTTATTGCGGTTTTTCGGGGCGTTTTGCCGTCGGCTGCGCCGGGGGACGGTTGGAGCCGACGGTTCGGTTGCGCTGGGGGCGGAATGACGATAATTTTACTTTGCGGGGACGGTGCGAGGGTAAATTTCCGGCGGCAACGGCCGATACATAGCTTTTAACGACAAGGAGGTCGAATTATGTTGGTGGACTTTACCCGGAAACAGACGCCGCAGGAAAATTTGCCGGAAATACCATTTTGCCGGACTTCGGAAGTTCTGGCCAGGGATGGCCGGGATTACGCCAATTTTCGTTCGGAACTGGCTGCCGCTGCCGATTTCCCTCCCGTGGCCGGACATCATGCCGGCGGCGGATCGCGGGATGATCATCCCCTGGATATCCTGAAACAATTGTTGTAGTTGCCGGCGCATCGCCCCGTGCCGTTGCCGTAACGCCCCGGCGGGGGTGGGATGACCGTTCTGGAGGCATCGGGCGACGGCGACGGGATACGTCGGCTACTCGACGATGCACTCCAGTCCCTTGAGATAAAATCCTTCGGGAAAGTTAAGCGCGGTTGCGTGGTCTGCCGCCTGACCGAGTCGACGCACCACCGCGGCATTGCGTCCGGCATCGAGGGCGGCGTCGGCGACGACTTTCTGGAACAGTTCCGCCGTCATCGCGCCGGAACAGGAAAAGGTGAACAGACGTCCTCCCGGGCGCAACAGTTTGCAGGCCAGCAGATTGATGTCCTTGTAAGCGCGGGCGGCCCGGGGGAGTTGCCCCCGGTTTTCCGCAAATTTCGGCGGATCGAGGATGATGACGTCGAACGACCTGGCGGCGTCACGGAATTTCCGCAACAACTGGAATACGTCGCCGCAAAGTTGTTCGCAGCGTTCCGGGGCAAAACCGTTGCGGCGGTAGTTGGCCATAGCGGTTTCCAGCGCATAGGCGGAGGCGTCGATGTCGGTGACATGGCGGGCATTGCCGGCCAGCGCCCAGGCGGAAAATGCCCCGGTATAGGAAAAGCAGTTCAATACTTCTTTGCCGTTACAGGCCGCGGCCACGGTATGACGGCTGTCACGTTGATCCAGATAAAATCCGGTTTTGTGGCCTTTGCGGACGTCGACGTCGAAGGTCAACTGTTCCTCGCGGATGGCAATCCGTTCCGGCGGTTCGGCGCCGTAGAGCAGTCCGCAACGTTCCGGCAATCCTTCTTTGGCCCGGGCCGCCGTGTCGGAGCGTTCGTAAATGCCGGTGGGGTGCAGCCGTTCGGCCAGCGCGGCGACAATGTCATCGCGATGCCGTTCAGCTCCGGCGGACAGAAACTGGCAGACCAGAAAATCGGCATAGCGATCGACAATCAATCCGGGCATGCCGTCGCATTCTCCGTATACCAGGCGGCAGGCGTTGCCTGATTCGGCCAGACCCAAATGTTCCCGGCGGGCCACGGCGGCATCCAGGCGCCGGGCGAAAAAATCGCCTTCCGGAATTTCATCGGTGGCGAAACTCCAGATGCGGAGACGGATTTGCGAGGCCGGCGACCAGGCCCCGTAGCCCAGAAAACGGCCGGCGGCGGAGACGAGTTTTACCGTTGCGCCGCCCGGTAGATCGGGCAGGGGGGCGGCCAAAGCGCCGGAATAGACCCAGGGATGCCGGTGCAGCAGGGATTTTTCCTTGCCCGGTTTCAGTTTGATTTCAATCATTATGGTTGATCCTTGTGGTTGGAAAGCGTTGATGGTTGGCCAAAAGTTATTCTCCCGCGGGGGCGCCGGTTTCTTCCTGATCGGGCAGCCATTCCTCGAAGAAACGTTTCATCAGCAGGGCGCAGGTGCCGCCGCCGCTGGCACCGTGGGAAACGAAGATTACGGCGGCATAGGTTTTTCCGCCGGCGGAGCCGAACGCAATAAACCAGGTGTTATTGTAACGATGCCCGACCGCGCCGACTTCTCCGGTTCCGCTCTTGCCGTAAAGTTCGATTTTGTCGTTTTTGGCCCGACGGCCGCTGCCGTGGCTTTCGTGAACGACTTTCCACATGCCTTCCCGAACCCGGGCCAGATTTTCCGGCGTCACCTGCAGGGAACCGTTTTGCTGCGGCGGGATGACATAAAGCGGGTGGCCGTCCGGTTCGGTAACTTCCCGGATCAACTGCGGTCGCCAGAGGGTGCCGCCGTTGGCCAGCGCGGCGGTATAGGTAACCACCTGGAGCGGCGTCAGCAGAATGATACCTTGTCCGATGGACAGCAACGCGGTGTCGTATTCGTTCCAGCGGCTGCGATACAACCGCAATTTGTCCTCCCGGGCGGGAATCAGTCCGGCGCTTTCCGACAGCATGAATCCGGTTTTCCGGCCCAGTCCGGCGCGGTGGAAAATATCGTCGATTTTTTCCAATCCGAGCTGAACGCCCTTTTCAATGAAGAAATCGTTGCAGGAGACGGCCAGCGCTTCTTCCAGATTGACTTCGCCGTGGCCGCCGCGCCGCCAACTGGCACAGCGGATGCGTGTTTTGCCGATCATGGTATAACCGTCACAGACCACCGGACTGATATCGGCATGATTCTCCAGCAGGGCCAATGCCACCAGCGGCTTGACGATCGAACCGGGGGTGAAGGCCCCCATGGCGGCGCGGTGAAACAACGGAGTGTCCTTGTCCTGCAGCAGTTCCTGCCAGCGCCGTTGGGAGATACCGCCGGAAAATTCGTTGGGATCGTAACCGGGCGAGGAGACCATGGCCAGGATGGCGCCGTTGTCGGCATCCATGACGATCATGGCGCCGACACGGTCCTGCAGCAGCCGATAAGCGATCATTTGAGCCCGTCGGTCGATCGTAAGGATGACATCGTTGCCGCTGATGGCGTCTTCGTGGTTGAGGGTCTCGAAGATGTAGCCGCGATGATCGACCCGGACCAGGCTCAGTCCCGGTTCGCCGCACAGACCGCGCAGTACCACCGGCGAGCCTTTGATGTCGTCGAGTTTTCTTTCCAGTCCCTCCTTGCCGATCAGGTCGGGGACGTAATAGGAAAAATCCTCTTTGTCGTCCGCCTTTTTGGGGTCGGCCAGGCCGGTATAACCGAGCAGATGGCAAAAGGCCCGGCCGTTGGGGTAACTGCGTTGGGACCGGGTGCTGATATCCATGCCGCTGACCTGATGGCGCATTTCCACCAGTTGCGACATTTCCCCGGTGGAGAGATTTTCAAATATCGTCATCGGCAATCCCGGCCGGTTCATGTGATACAAAATATCTTTTTCGCTGAAATGCGATTGGCGGCCGATTTCGGCGCCGATGCGGTCAATCTGTTTCAGAATGTAGTCGACCGTATTGCTGCGTCGTCCGGGACGGCGCATTTCTCCCAGATGAAACACCACATCGTACTGCGGCGTATTTTCGGCGATGGCTTTGCCGTCGGAGGTGTAGATGCGTCCGCGTACCGACGGAATACGGATGCGGCGAATCGACTGCCGGGATATCTGTTCCCGGTGTTCTTCGCCCTTTTCAATCTGCACCATCCACATCGAACTGAGCAGAATGACATAGCCCAGCATCAGGATGGTTCCCAGAATCAGGATGCGGATGGTGGTTTTATTGGTTGACATGATCTCCTCTACCGGCGATGGATAAAGTTTTCCCGCGCCCGTTCCAGGTTCGATAACCCGAGCCGTTCGGAGAGATCATCGGCCAGCAGGATCAGCACCGGCAGCAGAATGCCGGAGAGCAACACGGTAAACAGTCCGCTCATGGTTTCACGCAGCCATTCATCGGGAATCATGCCGCCGCGGACGATGTTGCCGATGATCTGGGGCAGGGTGCAGATGACGGCAATCAGGAAGCCGGGAAATATTTTGTCCCATAGTGATTTGGTGTCGGCCCGCCACATCCATAACCAGGTCATGCCGGTAACGGTCAGC
>JAQUZV010000066.1 GCA_028691155.1 Victivallales bacterium | reverse complement strand
GACGGGAAAAGTCGATCAGAGCGATTTACAGCTCCTGCTCGACAACAAGGCGGACAACAACCTGTTTGCCCCTGTAACGTTCACCTATGCCGCGGCCCAGTCGCAAACCACACCCGGCATCTACGCCATCACTGGAAGAGTGGTCCCGGTGGCCGTTTATAAACGTGCCGCCGGCGCCGTCAACTGGACGCAGGTGTTCTGTACTTATTGCGACGATGAAAACACCTACATCGATATCCGGAATATCGGCGATTACGCCGCCACCACGGAGTATATGTACATCCCGCAGCAGGGGGTGAACGACGTCAAGGACGCCTTGACCACCCAGACCGCGGAACTGACCGACGGGACCATTGTCCTGCGGCCCGATCGCACGGTATATCATCTGACCGTAACGGATGCCACGGTGATAACCATCGACGGTTCGAACATCCCGGCCGGTCCCGGCCTGACCTTCCAGTTGCTGCTGGATTTCCAGGTCGATTCGCCGTCGCTCACCTGGACCAATATCAACTGGATCGGCGACAACCTTCCTCCCGACGGCCTGAGCGGGTACCGTTACAAGTATGTTCTGGTCAAGGACTCCGATGCCACGGCATGGGACGGTTCCTATGAATATCGCAAGGTGTTGGCATGAGCATAAGTTATCGGAGCAATCCTTTCGGAATCGACCACACCGACCCGCGTTACGAATGGCGATTTTGGACCGAAGGCGGAGAAATCAACATCAGTTTCTTGCATGGTACGGTTACTTACAACGGCACTCCCGGAGTACAATGGAAACTGCCGGGGCAATCGCCCAAGATTGCAATTGCAGTGAACGAAACCATTCCGGCGGGATGGGTTGAGGTCAACTGCGATGATTTTCATGGTCGCCCTGGAACCTACAGCTACTTGTCCATTAGCCTTTGTGACGCTATGCAAAATGCTGTTTTGTGGGCAGACAAGATGCCAAGGGTAAAATATTATTATTATTCCGTAACGCTCAATCAGTTGCGGGGAAATATTGCCGATATGCCCCGAGCAAGCACTTATGTATATCTGATCAACGCGCCGCTGTTACGTGGCGTTCTGCAGGATATGCCTCAAGCCACCAACAATGTATATCTGCAGAACTTGCCATTAATCAACGGTAATACCAGTGATTTGGCACGCGAACTTACCGGTAATCTCTTCCTGAGTTCATTATCGACATTGACCGGTGATGTGGCGAATATCGGTATTAACAGCGGGACCACCAGACAGGTATTTAATTGTAATCAAATTACCGGGGCGTTAAATGTGCATCACGATAACACACTTGTTTTCTACTATGGCAATGATGCCGTTACACCGGCGGAATATGACCAGACGGTGGCCAACGTTGTCGCTGCTGGCGGGGCTAATGGCTCCATGCGCATCAGTTCCCGCCGCACCTCGGCCAGCGACGCCGACATCGCGGCCTTGATCGATCGGGGGTGGACCATTGATGATTCGTATAGATAAGGAGAGATAAATATATGTGGTTAAAAAGGAATAACGACGGCACCGCTTTCGCGGCGATAGATCGGGGCGTCACGTTCGAAGGCGCTTATAAATTGTCACTGTTGAAATCAATCATCGGTAATTCCCAATTACCGGAAACACCGCACGTGTTGCAATAAAGGAGCTGTGATTATGACGGAATTAGGAAATGCCTCTGCCAATTCATTGCAGATACGAAATGCTATCGGTATGGGTACCGATGATCCGGCTTACCGTATCGATGTCCGCGGCACCGCCGCCACCGACGGTATCCGTACCGCCATGGGACTGGACCTTTACCCGGTTCCGGCCCCGGTATTCAGTAATTCGGACTTAGCCCTGGTCGAAAGCGACGGCAATCTCGATATCGGCACCTATTATTATCATATTACGTATACTACGGCGATCGGTGAGACCAATGCCAATAATGCAGTTGCTATTACTACCGATGCGGATCACCGCAAGGTAACGGTAACGCTGCCGGTCTCGGACGATCTCAGGGTAACCGGACGTAAAATCTATCGCACCATGGTCGGCGAGGCGAACTATAATACAAAATTACTGGCGACAATTACCGATAATATCACCACCGTGTATCTGGATGATATTGCCGATGGGTCACTGGGCAGCGATAAGGGATACTATCGCAGCAATACTACTTGTCTTGGTTTCAGCATCGGTGGCACCCGAAGTATGACATTACCCAACCCATCCGGCGGGGATGGTAATTTGTTTCTGGGGCCGAATGTTGGTAATATCACCCTTAGTGGTGGACGAAACATCGGCATCGGTAAAACCGTGCTTAATAGTTTGACTACCGGAACGAATAACATTGCTCTCGGATACTATGCCTTATCTTCTGTTAATAGTGGCGGTTCTAATGTGGCTTTGGGTTTTGGAGCCTTGGCATTGGGTACCGGATCGAATAATATCGCACTGGGAATCAACGCCGGTTATGGAATAACCGGCGATCATTCGGTGCATGTCGGTCTTTTATCCGGAAATTCCAGTGGTTCAGGATCATACTCTGTAGCTGTCGGCGCATACGCCAACTACAATTCCACCGCGTCCGCCATCCATATCGGCTATCGTGCCGGCAAATACGAAACGGCTGATAATAAACTATACATCGACAGCATTGATCGTAATACGGAAGCCAATTCCCGCACCAGTGCTCCGATCTACGGCGTCATGAGCGCTACTCCGGCCGATCAGGTATTGTCTTTGGGCGGCGGCGGCAAGGTGGGGATCAACAATATCGACCCCGCCTTCCCCCTTGATGCGGCCGGAGATATCAACACCACCGGCAGTTACCGCGTCAACGGGACGCCGCTGGACGTTTCCCATCTGACCGACGCCACCGGCTTGCTGGACGGCACCGGTTGGAGCAACGGCATCACGGTGCCCGACAACGAAACCGGCAACGACAACGATTATTACCTCAACACCGCCACCTGCGATCTCTATCATAAAGAAGATGACGCCTGGGTGGTAGTCGGCAATATCAGGGGTGCGACCGGAGTAGGCATCACTTTCCTCGGCGAGTATGTCGCCGCCACGGTTTATGCGGTCAATGATGCGGTAACTTACGACGGCAGTCTCTATGTGTCACTGGCCGGCGGCAATGTCGGTCATCAACCGGATACGTCGTCATCCTACTGGCTGCTGGCCGTCAGCAAAGGCGATACCGGGGACATCGGTTCCGGGACCAATTTCAGCGGCAGCATCGGTATCGGCACCACCGATCCGGCTTATCGCCTCGACGTCCGCGGCACCACCGCCGCCGACGGCATCCGTACCGCGATGGGACTGGATTTGTATCCGGTGCCGGCGCCGGTATTCAGCAGTTCCGATCTGTCACTGGCGGCTGGCGGCGCCAATCTTGGCGTCGGTACCTATTATTACCACATTACGTATACTACGGCGGTCGGCGAAACCGAGATTTCTTCCTCCCAAAGTATCACCACCGATGCGGATAACCGCAAAGTAACGGTAACGCTGCCGTGCTCGGACGATCCTCGCGTCACCGGACGCAGAATCTACCGTACCATGGTGGGAGGAGTCAATTATAGCGCCAGATTGCTGACGACAATCGCCGACAATATCACCACTGCCTATCTGGATGATATTGCCGACGGGTCACTGGGAACGGACGTTGCTTATTTCCGCAGCAATACCACCTGTTTTGGCATTAGTGTCGCCGGTTCTCCGGCCTTGGTTCTGCCCAATCGGTCGGGCAGCGACGGAAACTTGTTTCTGGGACTGGCCAACGGGTGCAGTACTATCAACGGCGGACGAAATGTCGGTATGGGAAGAAACGTGTTGGATGCCATCACTTCGGGTTCCAGTAATATTGGCATCGGATTTTCTGCCCTGAGCGGTATTACTTCCGGTTCGGGTAATATTGGCATCGGCTATGCCGCTCTGGCGCATAACGCAACCAGTAGCTCCAGTATTGGTATCGGCATGGATGCCGGTTATGGCGTAATCGGCAATTTTTCCATCAATATCGGCGCCTTTTCCGGGTTTGAATCTGGAAGCGGTTCCTACTCTGTGGCCATCGGCAGTTATACCAATTATAATGCCACTGCTTACGCGATTCATATCGGCGACAAAGCCGGACGTTATGAAACTGGGCCCAGCACCCTGATCATCGATTCTTATGATCGCGGTTCAGAAGCCAATGCACGCGTTGCGGCGCCGATATACGGCATCATGAGTTCCATTTCCGCCAACCAGAAGTTGTCGCTCGGCGGCGGCGGCAAGGTGGGGATCAACAATATCGACCCCGCCTTCCCCCTCGATGCGGCCGGCGACGTCAACACCACCGGCAGCTACCGCGTCAACGGGACGCCGCTGGATGTTTCCCATCTGACCGACACCACCGGTCTGTTGAGCAGCAACAATTGGAGCGATGGCACCGCCGTGCCCGACAATAGTTCCGGCCGCGACGGCGATTATTATCTCAATACCACAACTTATGATCTCTATCATAAGGAATCCGGTCTGTGGGTAATGATCGGGAATCTCCAATCCGGCGGTTCCGGCGGCCTGGCCGCGGAAGATGCCGTTGCTTACGCTATTATGCTCGGTTAACTCAAACTGTAAACTATAAGGATATCATCTTATGAGTGCTACTCCGAAATTTCATCACGTGACGCCCGCCGCCGCAACCGAAACCGACCTGATCTCCACGTTGGCCACCGGCTACGATTTGAGCCTGCAGACCATTCAGATTGCGGCGAACACCACCGCCGCCGTCAGTCTCAAATTCTACAACGGCAGCGGGACCCTGGCCCAGACGGTGCCGCTCGATATCGACGGCGGCGACACCGTCGTCATCGACAGCAAATACGTCATTCCCGCCGGTGGCAAACTGGCCGTGATCAGCGATCAGGCCGACACCGCGTTTACGGCTCACGGTTTCCTGCTGGGAGCGTAAACCATGGGCAAGGCAATGACCCGTTGCCGCCAGCGTCGAACCGCAACGTCTGCCGGAGCACTCCGCCAGGCAGCGGCAGCGGCAGCGGCAACAACGGAACAGAAAACAGCGTCAGCACCTGACGCTTTCGGCCAGGAGGACTAAACACATGGCATTTTCAACTTTATCCACCCGTGACGACTGGGGACGGCCCCGGCGTTACCGTTCCGCCGGAGAAGCGTGGCTGGCCCCCACCGGCGGCAACGATTCTCATACCACGACCCTGCTGCACTTCGATGGCGCCGCCGGTTCTTCGCTGTTGTTGGACAGCTCGCGTTACCAGAGAGCTTTTTCCGCTTACGGCAATGTTACCCTGACCGATGCGCGAAGTACGGCACTTAACGGCATCTGCGCCGTTATGAACGGCGGTTCGTCCATATCAACATCCGACAGCAATGAATTGGTGATCGGAACCAGTGCGTTTACCGATGAAATCCGTTGTTGGCCCACCAGTATCGAAGGGACCGCCGCCATTCTGGAGCGTCGCCCCGACGGCAGCAACACCGGTTATGTACTGCGCATCAACAACTACGCCTGGGAAGTGGCCATCGGGACTACGGCATCACTGGCGTCGTCGCAGATGCCGTCGATGTCGCAATTCACGCATCTGGCGGTAGTCGGCAACGGCGGCGCCGACGGCGCCAGGACGCTGAAACTCTATGTGGACGGGGTCTGCGTCGGCACCTCGATCACCGATTACAATTTCAGTTCCACCATGTTGAAATTGGGCGCCTATTATCTCGGGGGAGAAAACTACTCCGGTTATCTGGACGAATGCCGGCTTTCGTTGCACGACCGTACCGCCGATCCGCATGATCCGCTCTATATCCCGTCCGGATCGACCACCTTCACCCCACCCACGGCCGCTTATCATTAAGCCATAAGGAGAACTATGTTTCATCCCGTTCTCAATCTGCGGCGTGACCATTATGACCGGCGCGACCGTCGACTGTCCACGCCATTGAGACCGGCGGTTGCGTTGCCGTCGGCCGTCGATCATCGCGCCGAACTGCCGCCGGTCTGGCAGCAGGGCGAAGTGGGCAGCTGCTTTGCCCACGCCGGATGTGCCGCCATGTCTCAGGTCATCCACCGGGAATCGGGTGCGATCGTAACGCCGTCCCGACTGTGCCTGGCCACCACCACGCGCTTTCGCGAGGGCACGCTTTCGAGTGACAGCGGCGCCACGTTGCGCGGCACCATCAAGACCATGGTGAAGATCGGGGTCCCGCCGGAATCCCTCTATCCGTACGACATCGCCGGATATTACACTTTGCCGCCGCAAAGCGTACTTGACGCGGCCGAAAAATGGCAGACGCTCGGTTATTATCGCATTGCGGCCGACCATGCGGCCCCGGCTCGAATCAGGCAGGCTCTGGCCGCCGGATTCATGGTCATGATCGGCGTGGCGATATACGAATCGTTGCTGTCCGATGCCGTCGTCCGGACGGGTATTGTTTCGCTGCCCCGTTCCGGAGAGGAAATGATGGGCGGCCACGCCATGGCGGTGGTCGGATATGATCATGACCGGATGATCGTCCGCAACTCCTGGGGTGCCGAATGGGGGGACAAGGGTCACTGCCTGATGCCGGAAGCTTATTTTGCCGGCGACATGCTGTGGGACGCCTGGGTAATATCACGTAGCGAGTCAGGACAATAACCCTTGAAACCGCGTGAAAAAATCAAACCGGCACTTGGGGCCATAACCCATGGTCTGGTCCTGGCTCTGGCCGTGGGACTAACCATTGGACCGGCAATGACCGGCTGTACATCCGGTTGCGACCTCGACCTCGATACCGATGCACCGATTCAAGCCATTGCCGCCCGGCTTCAGTTGCTGTTCGGAGAGAAAACTCTTACCACGGAGCAGAAAGAAGCCCTGATTGCCGCCGTCAGAGCGGAACTTGCCGCAGCGGGCTACCAGGCGGAAGATGCCGCCGCGGCGTTGGAACAGGCCGGTCGCGCGGCGGGCTTATCCGATGCGTCGCTCCAACAGATTTCCGCCTGGATAGAAAACCAAATTGCGTCCGATTCCACCACAAAGTCAAAATAAAGGAGGGGTTTCATGTCTCATAAAACTATTGTCATGGCCATCGTCACCACCGGTCTGGTCCTGGCGGGATGTACCAGCACCCAAACGATCCAGGAAATTGATCCGGCCACCGGGAAGGTCGTAAAAATCACCACCATCACCGAATCCGATGTGGCGAAACTGGTCGAATCTACCAAAAATAAATCGATTATCGCCTGGGATACCGGGTGGCTGGCCGGGATCAAATATACCTCGACGCCCACCACCGACAATCCAACGTTTTTCGGTTTTGAAGCACTGGGAGGGAAACAGCACAAAGGTTATATGTCGATCAAGGCGGGAGATGCCAATGCCTTAAGCGCCCGGACCTGGGAAGGCATTGCCAAAGTGATCCAGGCGACCGACAACAGTACTTTGACGTTGAGCACCTCCGGAATCACCGAAAGCAAAACCGCCGCGGCATCCCAATGCCCCTCTCCTCCCGTCCATTGACCTTCAAGGCCCCGATCGACCGGATCAGGGAAGAGACATTCCGTCTCCATCTTCTGGCGCCGCCGGAATATCTGGCGGTACTGGAAGCGCGTCCGGATATCATTGACGAGGTTGCCAACGGGGTCGGCACGCAAACCAGTTGGACGTATCATCTGACGCCGGACACCATATGTGGGCTCAATATCAATCCCACCAGTCACATTCATGATTGGATGAATACCTTTCCCCTGTATTTCCCCGATGTGGCGACGGGCTTGGCGTATAAGCGTCTCAGCGAGTCATACTTTCGTATCAACGGCTATGGTCAGGTATCGGACGGCTGGAGTTTGTTGCGTCCGTGGCGACGGCTGGTAATTAATTCATATGTTCATATTTTGTCCTGTTTTGGGAATAAGGCATTTTGGGCTGACAAGCCATTGCCGGCGGATTATGGGGAATACTACGCGGACCGTCCCATGGATTATCCGGAGTGCATAATCCGGCTGCTGGAGATTGAGGGAATCATTCATGATATCTATCCGGGCTATCAGATGCACCGTGATGCGCCATAGCGATGATGGGCAAGATGCAGGATTATTTTCCGGGATCTTGTCATTCATTGGCGCAAACCGATTATAATCGTTATTATGGCAAAGAAGGCACAACGGGGTTGAATTGGAGCAAACCGATTATAATTCGATGCGCAAACCAATTTGTCGGCTACAAACAACGTTACTGGGCATTACCAGCGATCCGTTATTTCAATAGAACTATTTCTTTCACCGACTAAATCCAGAAATTCGCCGCTGCCGCTCAAGAGCAAAGGAACTCTTACTTTTTTTCTATCGTCATAAAAAATCACCCCGCCGTCGGAACCCCGGTATCTTATAATCTTGTAAACACGCCAGTATGCGATCCGCTGTTCCGAAATCAGCGAACGGTAAATAAAACCGTCTGCCGCAATTTTTATTCTAACCGTGGCCCAATAGAGATAAAACGGGGCCAATGCCACCAGGAGAAGCCAGCCCCAAATATAACTCATAACCGCACAAGCCGACAAGACAAAAATAAACAGCACATGGCCGCCGATTTTTAATTTCAATTCTCGCGATGCCGGTATTGCGGTTTGCGACAGGGACGAAATATAATATATAATGCCCCCGATAAGAATAAGGAGATAGTCATATTTCATATTTTTTTCCCGGTTTTTACCAACAGAAATCATTCATATTCCGCTTCCAATCGTGCAACGACCACTGGGATCGGGGAGAAAATAAAAGCCCGCCCACCAAACCAGGAAAACCATATCCGCGCTTAGCCCTTTTCGCCAGTATGCAATCGGATTAATTGTAAATTTCTATCGCAAACAGAATCGCCATGCGAAGCTCCGGCGCTTTGGAAAAATGCTACACCAATAGGTTTGGAAAAAGAAGAGCACGAGAAGGAAAGAACCTTTCCCCAAAAGGTTTTTCCTTCTCGCAACTAACTTTTGCATAATCGACTACAATACGATTTCTTCGCGCTGGTGCCGCAGCCCAAACAGGAGCAACTCGAAAGCACCATCGCTATTGCCGCCTGGCCCTGGCCGCGGGGCAACCGGACAAAGCGGGGCGTTGGGAGATGATGGGGAAAAGGAAGAACGCAAACAGGGAAAAAACCTTGCCGCCCAAGGTTTTTCCTGCCCCAACAGACTTTTGTCTGATCGACTTGAATACCGTCATCAAAGTTTATTGCGACCCCGAAGGGTTGCCAGGGGAGAAGCGGAGTACGCCGTATCAAGCGGGGACATTTACGGCGGGCACTTCTCGCCCGTGGCAACGGATGTTATACTCCATGCGGCATGAAG
>JAQUZV010000065.1 GCA_028691155.1 Victivallales bacterium | reverse complement strand
ATGCGCTCGATGTTCATACCGGTAAAGAGGTATGGGTATCGAAACGAGAAACATCTTCCTCCTGGTCAAGCCCGGTCGCGCTGATAAACGGGACCAAGGCAACTATTTTTACGGCCGGAAATATCGCGGCGGAAGGAATCGACGCCAACACCGGCCAGGTGTTATGGAAAAACGAATCGCTGGGGGGGGAAGTGGCGACCAGTGCGCTGGTTGCCAATAATGCGTTTTACTTTTCCAATTCCGGCGCATTTACTGGAGCATTTTCTCCATCAGACGGGAAAATTCTCTTCAAAAACGAAGACACCCCGGCCCCCGATGTCGCTTCGCCAATTGTGGTAAACGACACTTTCCTGCTGTTCTCAAGCGGCGGCAGCGTTGTCGGAATCAGTGCGAAAGACGGTAAGGAATTATATGAGAAAGAATTCGACAACGGTTTTTATGCCTCCCCCGTCGTTCTGGATCATAAGATTGTGGGGGTGAACCTCGACGGCGATCTGTTCCGAATGAGCGCTTCGCCAACAGGCTTGAAAATCGAGGCGAAATATGCCATTGGAAAAAGAGTCGTTGCCACTCCGGCGTTTCATCGTGGAAACATCATCATCCGCACTTCCGATGATGAATTGATCTATCTGGAGAGCAAATGACCATCATCAACCAACTTTTACCCCGACTAATAGAACTTCAGCGCCAAGACCGCTATTTGCGGCCGGAAGCCGTCCTCGATCTGAGCCGTAAACTGCAGATACCGGTCAACCGAATATACAGTGTGGCCTCGTTCTATCGGGCCTTCCGCTTCAAACCGTGCGGAAAACACCATATCAAGGTTTGTACCGGCGCCGCGTGTTATGTAAAGGGAGCGGAGACATTGTTCGATGCTTTCGCCAAACAGCTTCGAATACCGGAAGGCGATGACACTTCGCCGGACGGACTTTTCACGCTCGGCAAGGTATCCTGCCTCGGCTGCTGCATGCTGGCGGCGGCGGTCCAGATCGATCGTCATATTTTCGGCCACGTGACGCCTGAAGATATTCCCGGGGTGATCAAAGATTTTCTGCGCCTGGCCGAAGACGACAGCCGGGAATCATCCCGGCTTGAGGACGGAGAACATCCGGCTGAAGTTCGCATCTGCCGCTGTTCCTCCTGTCGCGCCGCAGGCAGCGGCGAGGTTTATAAGGCCTTCAGAACCGAGCAGTCCACCCATGATTTTGCGTTCACGGTAAAAGAGGTAAGCTGTCACGGCATGTCCTATCGGGCGCCGCTGGTAACGGTGGTCTGCGACGGCAACAATTATCACTATGACCGGGTCAGGCCGCATGACGCCACTGCCATAATAGCGAACCACTTCCAACCTCAAAGCCGAATACACCGGGCCATCTGGAAAGAAAAACTGTTCTTCGATGCTCTTTACCGCCGGAAAAACTGCTGTACGGCAGAAATCACGAAGTTGGACCAAACAATTGATGCCGCCAGATTGATCACCCGCAACAGCGGAATAACGCATCCGGAATCCATCGTGGATTATCGTGCACACGGAGGCTTTGTCGCGCTGGAGAAAGCGTTGAAAATGACGCCTCAGGCAATCATCGACCGGCTGAAAAAAGCAAAACTGCGCGGTCGCGGCGGCGGCGGATTCCATACCGGGCAAAAATGGCAGTTGGCTTACGACGCGCCGAATAACTCAAAAGTAGTGATCTGCAATGCCGACGAAGGGGATCCCGGGGCCTTTATGGACCGCATGCTGCTGGAATCATATCCGTACCGCGTGTTGGAAGGAATTATAATCGCCTCGCATGTGCTCGGCACGGAACATGCCATCATCTATGTCCGGGAAGAATATACGCAAGCGGTCACCGTGCTGGAAAAGGCCATACAAAGCCTGCGTGATAACGGGTTCTTTGACCAACTGGGCAGGACTTTCGATATTGTACTGTTCAAAGGAGCCGGCGCGTTTGTCTGCGGCGAAGAAACCGCCATGCTGGAATCCATTGAAGGGAAACGCGGCATCCCGCGACAACGCCCCCCCTTCCCCGTAACCAGCGGACTGAACGGAGTTCCCACCCTGATCAACAACGTGGAAACCTATGCTTGTGTGCCCATAATCCTCCAGGATGACGGAGCCGCATTCAGCCGGGTCGGCACGGAACAGTCGCCCGGCACCAAGGCGTTTGCGCTGGCGGGCAAAGTCAGGAAAGGCGGCTTGATCGAGGTTCCGATTGGCATCTCCATTGCCGATATTGTGGAAAAATTCGGCGGCGGAGCGGAAGAGGGGCATACGATAAAAGCGGTTATGATCGGCGGACCTTCCGGCGGCTGCATCCCCCGGGAAAACTTCGATTTGCCCGTCGATTATGAAACGTTGCAGAAAAACGGCGCGATGATGGGATCGGGCGGACTGATCGTATTGGATGAACGCGACTGCATGGTCGACCTGTCGCTGTATTTTCTCCGGTTTCTTCGCGATGAATCATGCGGGAAATGCGTCATGTGCCGCGAAGGCATCGTCCGTCTGTGCGATATGGTTGCAAGCCTTACCCTAGGCCGGAATAAGGATGCCGATATTCTGGAACAAATAGCGTCTCTGGCCGGACATATTCAACAGGGATCGCTTTGCGCCCTGGGGAGAACCGCACCGAATATGTTACTGAGTGCGCTGCATGAATTCAGGGACGAATTCGAGGCGCATGTACAGGGGTATTGTCCTTCCGGCAAATGCGTCGAACTGACCGAGTTTCAGATTTCAGACGATTGCATCGGCTGCACGAAATGTGCCCAGATCTGCGCCGCCGGCGCCATTCAATGCGTGGCGCTGGAACGAGCCTGGATCGATCAGGAAAAGTGTGTAAAATGCGGCATATGCCGAACCGTTTGCCCGCAGCACGCCATTGAAAACATCAGCGCCAAGGCGGCCGGAAAAGCGATCCGGCCGGCCCCCGGCAAAATACCGTTTGAGATTTATCACGGCACCACATTGGAAGGGGATATGATAAAAATCAACGGACGGGAATATCCGTTCCACCCGGACCGCACATTACTGGATTATGCTCATGAACACGGGTGGCCGATTCCCACGTTGTGCCATATGAAGGGAGAAAACGAAAACGCCCACTGTATGATTTGCGCGGCATGGGATGCCTCTATCGGACGTTTCGTGCCGAGCTGTGAACAGCTGGTCCAGCGAGGGCATATTTATGAGACCGACAGTGAACGGGTGCGGAAATTCCGCCGTGACGCCTTGTCGCTGATGTTGAACCGGCACGACTTCAACTGCGGCGGTTGCGCCGCCAAAGGGAACTGCCGTTTTCTGGACCTGATCCGTGAATACAAGGCCAAGAAGGAAAAGAACCGGATGGCCTTTCCGGAAAAGATAACGGCGGCGAATATTGAATTCGACGCCGGAAAATGTATTCTATGTCATCGCTGTATCGGCGTCTCTCGGGATTATCTGACGATTCATAACCGCGGCGGAAGGTCCTGCGTATCGCCGGCGCCGGGAACGTGGGACGATATCCCGGCAAATGTCGCGGAAAAGTTGGCGGAAGTATGTCCTACCGGAGCAATGAGCATAAGGAAAGGCGCATGATACGAAAAGCATTCATCATCATCACCGCGCTGCTTGGGATAACGTTTATCGCACTGTTTGCATGGGTGAAAAAACCGGTCGAAAACCGCCGGCTGAATACCGCGGAACCGCGTTGCGGCACCATCCAGCTCGACACCTCGGCGCTGGGCCGAATAACGTATTTTTCCGGTGGCATTATTGCCGGTAACGACCACGGCGAACTGCGCATCTTTCCAGCCCTCAAAGCCGATTCCTCCCCTCGAATAATCCCCCTTGCCAAGAGTCAGATCCTGGCCGCCGTCCTGGTGAAAGACGGCGTATGTTATGTCGGTGACGACGACGGTTTCTTTTATGCTTACGACCTGAAGAAAGGTCTGAAATGGAAATATAAAACCGGCAACAAAATCGTTGCTTCCGCGCGCTGGTGCAACGGATTGATAATTGTCGGCTCTTATGACCAGTACCTCTATGCTTTCGAGCCCGACGGCAAGTTACGGTATAAAATAGAATGCGGCAGCTACATCAACGATGCGCCGGTATACTCGGCGTCCGACCATATGGTTTATTTCGGCAGTTGCGACGGCATTTTGCGAAAAGCGGCATTGTCTTCCGGCCGGGTAACGGGACAGATCGACCTGGAATCCCCGATTCCTTCGCGTCCGGTCATGTCCGATGACATTCTCTATGCCGTTACCCATGACAACGGCATCGCCGCAGTTCGAACCGAACCGTTTGCCGTGCTGTACCACGCAAAACTTTTCGGGTCATATGTATCGGCACCTTATGTCGACGGCAACCGGATATTCCTCACCGACTCGAACGGCAGACTGACCGTGCATTCCCGCGCCGACGGCAAACTGCAATCGACGCTCGAATCGCAAGAACCAATGACTCCGCTTGCGGCGGGAACCGGCCGGTGTTTCTATGCGGTTTCAACGCGCGGAAAACTTTATCAATATGAAAACAGTAATCAAAAGTGGTCCCGAAAGCTGTTGAAAGATTTTCAAACCGACTGTCGTCAAAGTTGCCGTTTATGCGGCAAGACATTGGTTGTTGCGGATGAAAGCGGCGGTCTATACTTCTACGAGGTGTCGCCATGAATCTGGTACTGAAAAATATATCGAAAACGTTTTTCCAGGCCGATGAAAAGATAACCCTCTACTCCGGCCTCGATCTGACGATACCGTCGGGAGCCGCCCGGGTGATAATGGGGCCATCCGGCTGCGGGAAAACAACCCTGCTGCGTATCATCGACGGTCTGGAAACTCCGGATACCGGAGCAGTGCTTTTCGACGCTTTCTCCCTCTATGAATGCGATGAGAATACCCGACGGAATTTCCGGTGCCGGAACATCGGCTTTGCCGACCAGAGCGCGGTCATGTTGCCGCAACTGACCGTACTGGAAAACGTACTCCTGCCGACGCTGGGGACCAAAAAGGATTTAACCGAACAGGGACGTTCGTTACTGACGGAACTGGGACTGGAAAAACGTATCGATTTTTTTCCCCACCAGCTTTCCGGCGGAGAACGCCAGCGGGCCGCATGGGCGCGCGCCCTGATTCTGACCCCCCAACTGCTACTGCTCGACGAACCGACCTCCGCTCTGGAACCGCTTCGGAGCCATGCGTTACTGGCAGCAATACGCGACCTTAACCGAACCAGATCCATCACCATCATCATTGCCACCCATAATCCGATGACGCTGGAATACTTTCCGGAAGTAGTCCGCCTGGATACGGAGACCGTCCGATGAATTTTTTTCGCTTATTCAAGCGGGATGTAAAGTGGTATCTCAAGCCGTTCGCGGCTTTGAGCGCGGCGACCTGCCTGATCGGCGCGGTTCTCACCAGCGCGCTGCTCATCGGCGAAAGCGTACGCGGAACGCTGAACGATAATTTGAATAAGGATATGTCCGGCGTTAAAACCCTTGTCCGCTTTTCCCGGCCGGTAAAGGCGAATGAACGCAATGGCGTACTGCATATTCCCGGTTTTGCATCGACGGGGACCCGGACCGACATCTACGCCTGGCCCCGGAACCGTTCGATCGAGGGACGCGACGCTTACTGTAACAGTGCCCTGGCCGATGTCCTGAAACTTAAAGTCGGCGATAACTTTTCGGTTCGAGTCCAAACCATGAGTGAGATCAAAAGTGAAGAACTCATGGGGCTTCCGCCTCAACTCCGGTTGATCCGATTGGTTTACAAAGGCATTTATCAAGATAAACAGGCCGATGTTAATTTTGAAAATCCGCAGTTGCGCCCCTATAATCTTTTTGTAAACCATGCCTGTCTGTCCCGGTCTTTGGCACTGGACCCGGGAGCAGTCAATGAAATATGGTCGCATGAGGGAAAAGAGTCGACAAGGGCAAAGATAACGTCCGCTACCATCTGGGAACTTTCGCGGCTGGAATTTTCTTCCTGGCGGAAACATCCGATTCTGAAAAGCAGATCATACTTTTTACCGTCAAAAGTGGTGGAGGCCTGTCCGCAGGCGGCCCAAGGGCTGATATTTCTGGCCGACTCGTTGTCCGACGCAAAGAACAGGATGAGTTATTTTTTCGTCGGAGCTTTTTCCGGGAACATTTTTCCGGTAAAGGAAAACAGCATCATGGTGAGCTCCACCGTAAAGAAACATTTTCACGCCCCGGTTTCTCTGACCTGTTTCACAACTGACGGCTATCGGAAGATATCACGAGAGACTCATGTCTTCCCCAACGTAACCACGACATCCGACGCCATTATATCCAGTGTCCTGTCACCGGATATTCCCGGACTGACCACGGTCGACAGCTGTTCACGCTGGAAGGCCGGAATACCAATCGACCGGCAACGCATTTCGAAAGACGACGAGGCCTATTGGCACCAATATAAGAGCAAGCCGAAAGTGTATCTCAACTTCCATCAGGCCCGGCAGATATTCGCGCCCGGACAGTGCACCTTATTGATCTTCGGTAAAGACGGCGACACGGCAAATATAAAGGACCGGATCATCGCGGCCCTGCGCGATGATCCGGTCCTGTTTCAGTGTATTCCGATTGCGGCGATCATGAAGGAAAACATCCGGAACGGAATACAGTTCGCCCCTCTCTTTCTGGGCTTGAGTCTTTTTATTATTATTTCCGCCCTGCTGATTCTCTGGATGCTGTTGCAACTCCATTTGCTGGACCGGACGGAAGAAAGGATGATCTATGCGGAGTTCGTCGCCGGTGAAAGGAAAATACGCTGTTTTCTGCTGGTCGAGATATTGTTGGTGTTACTTCCCGGTATTCTCCTGGGATTGGTGTTCGGCGTATTTTTATGCCGCCTGCAACTCGTGTTACTCGAGCATGTCTGGAACGGCATTGTCATGATGGACCGGCTGAATTTTCATGCCTCGTCCGAATCATTCGGCCTTGCGTTTACCGCAACGTTCTTCAGTGCATTTATCCTGCTTGTTTTGGCATTACGCCGACCAATAAGCAAATCGCACTTTTATCTTGCGGCCTCCCGTCCGATTCATACCCTGTGCGCTTTGGGAAGCCTATCGTTCTTCCGTCGCTTCAAACAATACCGACTGTGTGTTATCCTGCTTGTTCTGGGCATGATCGGAACGCTTGGCGTCGGGGCTTTTGGCATCAAGCTGCGCGGCGAGGACGGTTTCTCCTATGAATATATCGCCCGGACCGCCCTGCCCGTGGTGCCATCGTTCGACCATCCTTTTCCCCCCGGCGGTCTTCCCGTCAGAGTCTATCAGGCGGACAGCGCGAGCTGTTCCAATCTGCTCCGGGCCTCAGAACCCACCGTGTACGGCTGCGAGCTGCAAAAGCTGACCGGCAAGTCAAATTTTCTGAAGAAATTCTCCGCGGCGGCGGATGCCGGCTCTTTGCAATGGATCATGAAGAAAAAACTTGGCGACGTCATAAAATATCCCAATGGCGCCATAACCCTTGAACGCACCATGAAAGCATCCGTCTTCCAGGACGGGATTCTTGTCGGCAAGGCGACGTTCGAAGCCTTATTCCCCAATATTGAGGGCGCCCGGTTCTTCCTGATAAAAGATAACCGCAGCGCCGCAGAATACCGCCGCTATCTCGAACCTTACGGACTCAACCTGTCCAGCGTCGACGCGTTCATGGCCCAAGCCGAAAGCGTGCAGAACCGCTATCTGGCCATCTTCCTGCAACTTGGCGTTCTCGGCTTTATTTTGGGAATCGGTTCGCTGCTGATCATGATGTTCCGAAATCTCCATGCCCGGCACAATGAGATAAAATTCATGAGCGAGACCGGATTTACCAACCGCACGTTGTTCCGTTTGTACTGTATTGAAAACTTGTGGATTTATGGCCTATCCGCAATCATTTCGCTGGTCATCCTCGGCATACTCGCACTGGTTTCGAATATCAATGTTTTCGTATTACTAATCGGCTGGACCTCACTGGTTGCCGTCGGGATCGTATTAATCGTGGCAAGCCTGAAAATTTACTTTTCGCGTCTGCGCATCGACTAGTCGGCAACGAAATCGATATCGGGTGGCGAACAGCTTCATTACCCGTTCGATTTCGCGCCGGCAACCGCCACGGAACCGGGAATAGAACCAGCGGATAATGTCCGGAAAATGGCACACAATTGGAAGAGCGTCTGTTTCCGGATCGAAAGAAAAGGTTTTCCGGCGTACAGCAGGTCGTTGCATGGCCGACTGAAAAATGGAGTTCAAATCGGAATCCATCATCTTTCACCTCTCCCGAGAACTGGAACTATTCACCGGCGTGGCAAAGGACTATAACCTGAGACGCGGAAACAACTGTGTTGTCGGCGTTTCCGCCGAATGGCAAAGCTGATCCTCAATTCGGGCCGCACAATCCGGCAGAAATGGCGCCAGTTGTTCGGCGATTTGACCGAGACGATCATACCAGCCGAATAACAGTTGGTGCAATGGAACCGTTGCTTCGTTTTTCAGCAACTTCCACGGTTTCGCCCGATCGATTTCCTGGTTGATAACCGCAACTTCGTCCCGAATCCGATCCAACGCGACATTGAAACGGAAACGTTCCACGTTGTCGGCATACGACGAGAAATTGTCGCGCGGCACCGCCGCCGCAGGATGATGATACCGACATTTTTCACCCAGTACCCTCACCCGGCGGCAAAGATTTCCAATCCCGTTGGCCAGATGGGAATTATACACCGCAACGAGATTTTCCACCGAAAAATCGCAGTCGTTGAACGGCGGAATCGTCTCCAACAGGTAATAACGCACCGCTTCGGCCCCGCAATCGTGAATAACCGCGGCCGGATCGATGCCGTTGCCCAGCGATTTACCGATTTTCCGCCCGTTGACGGTAAGAAAACCATGAACGAAAATCCGATCCGGCAGCGGCAATCCCGCCGCAAGCAACAGCGCCGGCCAATAGATGGCGTGAAATTTCCAGACGTTTTTTCCAATCACATGGATCTTCAGGGTGTCGCGGTTCCAATATTTGCAGTAGTTTTCCGAATCGTCGTAACCCAATCCACTAAGATAATTGATCAATGCGTCGATCCAGACATAGATAATCTGGTCGGGGTGGTCCGGAACCGGGATGCCCCAATTGGCGACGCGATCGGCCGCCCGGGACACACTGATATCGTGCAATCCGCCCCGAATAAACGCCAACACTTCATTTTTGCAGCGTTCCGGCCGGATCGCGATAACATCATCCGCAATCAGTTGTTCCAACCGGACCTGGTATTTCGACAGCCGGAAAAAGCAATTCCTCTCCGCAATCGCAATTGGAGCGACGCGGTGTTCCGGACATAAGCCGTCGAC
>JAQUZV010000064.1 GCA_028691155.1 Victivallales bacterium | reverse complement strand
GCATAAAAGTCAGGTCGATCAACGGCGACATGTTGATTTCGGCGATGGCAACCATCTGGTAACGTCTTCTGGCCATGAGCTCTGTTCCTCTCCGCCGCCTAATCCAGTTGTTCCAACTTCAGCCGCCACATGAATTCTTCGACAAAATTGTCAATATATACGGTAATGCTGCGAATCCGCAGCGTCAGCATATTATAACCCAGCAGGGACGGAATCGCCACCACCAATCCCACGACGGTGGTCAGCAACGCCCCGGCAATACCGGGCGCCAAAGCGGCAATGTCGGCCTTGCCCTGAATGGCCAGCGAACAGAACGCATACATAATCCCCCATACCGTGCCGAACAGACCGAAGAGCGGACTGGCACTGACCGCCGTGGCCAGCCAGCCGATCTTATCTTCCAGACTCTGAATCTGAGAAGAGACCTCCCCCTCCAACACCGTCCGCAACGCATCCATCTGCGCTCCGGTCAGTTTTACCTTGGGCGCGTCGCGGGCCACCAGAATCTGTTCCGGCGGCAGATTATAGAATTCCAGCAGTTTTTCCGCCCCCGCCTCGTAAATTCGGGCCAGCGGACACTGACTTTTATCCGATTCCCGAATGTAAGTGACGATGGGCTGTCCGTTGCGAAAGACATTCCGGAATTTTTCCGATTCCTTCTTGGCCGCTTTCAGCGTTATCCCCTTTTCTATCATAATCGACCACGCCACCACCGATCCGACCAGCAGCGCGATAACAATGGAACGTCCGACAAAATCGCTGACGGAAAAGGCATAATAAGCCCCTGCTTCCGTCATCAGGGTAAAAACCGTGGCTAACATCTGGATAACTCCGTACTTTTTTTGGGATTTGCCGCTTTTTTTCTCCGTATCTCAAGATATATTCATTTCAGGAAATTTACAGTCGACTTTACAATAAAATCGTTTAATTTTCAGGAGCGAAATGACAGCATCTTTTCCAGTTTTGGGTTTTGATATCGGCGGCACCAAAATCGCGGTTTGCCTGGGTTGCAGCGACGGTAAAATCATCGCCTCCGGACGGGTCGACAACAAGGAACGCCATCCCGACGACGTCCTGCCCGAACTGGTCGCCCTGGGCCGACAACTGCTCGCCGACGCCGGCATGACATCCACCGACCTGACCGCCGTCGGCATCAGCGCCCCGGCGCCGCACGACATCCCCGGCGGCCGCATCACCCAACCCACCAATATGAAAAAATGGGTCGACGTTCCCATCCGCGACTACCTCCGCGACGCCTTCGCCACCACGGCCTACATGGACAATGACGCCAACGCCGGCGCCCTGGCCGAATGGTTCTTCGGCACCGGAAAAAAATGCCGCAATCTGCTCTATCTGACCATGAGCACCGGCATCGGCGGCGGCATCATCACCAACGGTCGCCTGGTGCACGGCCACGACTACCTGGCCGGGGAAGTCGGTCACTTCTCGATCGACCCCGACGGTCCGCAGTGCAATTGCGGCATACGCGGCTGTTACGAAGCCTTTTGCGGCGGCCGCGCCATGGCCCAGCGGATGCAGCGCGAACTGGCCGGACAGCCCGACCATCCGATCGTCCGCTACGCCAACGGCAATTATGACGCCATTGACATGATCTGTCTCGAAAAAGCCGTTCGCGACGGCGATGCATACGCCGTCGCGCTGTGGGATGAAATGTGCCGGCGCAACGCTCAGGGCATCGGCGGCCTGATCAATATTTTCAATCCGGAAATGATTGTCCTGGGCACCATCGCCTGGGCCGCCGGCGACCTGTTCATGACGCCGTTGCAGCAATATCTGCCGCAATTCTGCTGGCCGGTACAGCTTCGGGGCTGCCGGGTCATCCCGAGCGGACTCAAACGCCGGATCGGGGACTATGCCGGAATCAGCGTGGCCCTAAATTACCTATACGAACAGGACCGCTTCCAGCCCTGGCAGGAGCAGTAGTCATGGCGGGTCGGAGAGGCCGCACATAGTGTTCAAGCGGGAAAAAGAACAGTTTCGCCCCGGCGACATCCCGGCCCGACCGGGAGTTTACATCTATCGGGATCGTTTCGATAAAGTTATTTACGTCGGCAAAGCCGTCAATCTGCGACAGCGGATGTCGCACTATTTCCAGCCGTCGCAACGCGACGCCGCCGATCCCAAACTGCGTTCCCTGATCAAGTCGATCTTTACCTGGGAATATTACGAGGTCAAGAGTGAAGAAGAGGCGCTGCTGCTCGAATCGCGACTGATCAAGGAGTACGCCCCGCATTACAACGTGCTGATGCGCGACGACAAACGCTATCTGCTGCTGAAAATCAATTGCCACGAAACCTTTCCCCGTCTCCGGCTGGCCCGGGTCCGCAAAGACGACGGCGCCGTTTACTACGGCCCCTTTCCCAGCGGCAACAACCTCCGCGCCGCCGTCACCTACCTCAATCGTCATTTCGGGTTGCGGGTCTGCCGGACCCCGAACCCGGATGAAAACGATCACCGCCACTGTCTGGCCAGTATTATCCGCGACTGCACCGCCCCCTGCGTCGGTAAAATTTCCGCCGCCGCCTATATGGAACGGGTTCGGAGCGTCATGGCCGTTTTCGCCGGCCGCCACCGGGAGGTCACGGATCAACTGCGCGCCAGAATGGCCGCCGCCGCCCGGGAACGCAAATTCGAACAGGCCGCCAAGTGGCGCGATATCATTGCGGTAATCGAAGCGGAGTTCGGCCATAAAAACCGCAACTTCCGTTTTGCCGCCCTCCCCGCGACCACCGGGCGGGAAGCGGTGCAGGATCTTCAGGCGGCCTTGAAAATCGCCACCACCCCCGCCGTTATCGAAGGATTCGACATTTCCAACATCGGCGGCACCTTGGCGGTGGCCAGCATGGTCTGCTTCGAAAACGGCAAACCGGCCCGGAACCGCTATCGCCGCTACCGTATCCGCACCGTCGATCACAGCGACGATTTTGCCATGATGCGCGAGGCCATCACCCGCTGTTACGGCCGGCGACTGACGGAACAACGCCCCCTGCCCGATTTGATTATGGTCGACGGCGGCAAAGGACAACTCAGCGCGGCGGTGGCCGCACTGGTGGCGCTCGACATGCCGCCGTTGCCGGTGATCGGCCTGGCCAAGAAAAACGAGGAAATTTTTGTTCCGGGTCGTTCCGAACCGGTAGTACTGGATCGCAGCCGCCCGGCCCTGCGGGTTTTGCAGGCGCTGCGCGACGAAGCACATCGTTTTGCCATTACCTATCATCGCAGTCTGCGTAGTCGGCGTCTCCAGGAATCGCTGCTCGACGAAATGCCGGGTATCGGTCCGGCGCGCAAAAAGGCACTGCTGCAAACCTTCGGCTCACTGCGCGAATTGCGTAAAGCAACCGCGGCGGAAATTGCCGCCCGCGTCCCCGGCATCGGCCCGGCCTTTGCCGCGGAACTGCATGCTTTTCTGCAGAAACGGCCACCGCAGACGGCCGCAACGGAAGATCACGAGAAAAATCGGTTGTCAGGGAAAAAATAAATCCGACGCTCCGGTCACGCTTGGCGGCGGATTTACCGCCGCTGCATCAGACGGTCGATTTCCCGCAGTTCATCGGCGGTAAGCCGATGGTGCTGTTCCGGCGGCAGTTGCCGTAATTGCCAGTTGACCATGGCGGCATTCTCCAGCACCTCCATGCGGTCGAACGCCTCCAGCAGGGTTCCGCCGACCGTCAGGGCGCCGTGATTGCGCATCAGCACCGCGTTGGCCCGAACCGCCGCCGCCGCGGTATGGGCCGCCAGCTCGGGCGATCCCATCAACGCATATTCCGCCGTGGCAACGTCCCCCAGCAACGCATAAGGTTCGGATAAAAAAGCGGTTTCCAGTTTAATCGCGGCCGCGGCAAAGGCGCAGGTCAACGGCGGATGGGCATGAACAATGGCGGCAATATCCGGACGGCAGCGATAAACCGCCAGATGCAGACCGGTTTCCATCGACAAGCGATCGGAGCTGTCCGCCACCGGAGTGCCGTCGAGGTTGATCATACCGACCTGATCGGCGCGCAGCCGTCCCTTGTCGGTGCCGGAGGGAGTAATCAACACCATATCGCCGCACCGAACCGAGATATTGCCGCCGGAAGCGGTGGTCAGCCGTTGCCGGTAAAGGCGACGCATAAAGCCGGCGATTTCCCGCCTGATCGCAAGGTGGTCGTCCGTCATGGTGCAATATCTCCCCGCTTCCGTTTCCATTTTCATCTTAATCTCCGGTTGAGGCGGCCGGTTGCAGTAGACGCGGCTTAGCGGTTCAACTGCTGCAAGGCCTTGCGGATCAGGTTTTCCGCCGAACATTCCTGCGGTTCGAGCGCTTCCAGCAACTGTTCCATCGTCTTCTGAATCCCCTCACGCCGGAATCCGAGCTGTTCCAAGGCCAGGATCGCATCTTCCGCCGCCGCGCGGATATGATCCGGGGCGGTGGCCGCCGGAGCGGCCACAGTGCCGCCCAACGCCATTTTGGCCAGTTTATCCCGCAGTTCGACCACCAGCCGCTCGGCCGTTTTTTTACCGACGCCGCTGATCCGGCTCAACGTTTTGAGATCGGAATTGGTCACGGCACTGCAGAACGACGCTACCGGCAGACTGCTCAGAATATTGAGCGCCAGGCGCGGACCGATCCCATTGACGTTGGTCAACAGTTCGAACAACTGCTTCTCTTCCCGGGTGGCAAAACCGAACAGCGCAATCGCATCCTCGCGAACATGGGTAATGACAAAGAGTTCCACTTCGCCGCCGGGTTGCGGCAGCCGGTCGAAGGTACTGATCGGAATGGACAACAGATAGCCCACGCCGTGCACATCCACCACAATCGCGGTAAATTCCGCTTCCAGCAACACCCCTTTGATTCTGGCAATCATAATGTTCCGTTCGCTTTCGCTGGTCCGGCCGGTCAGGCCAGTTTGATGTCCATGGAAATATCGGCGGATTTGACCGAATGGGTCAAGGCGCCCGAAGAGATGTAATCGACGCCCAGAGCGGCAATCGACGGCAGCCGTTCCAGCGTAATGCCGCCGCTGGCCTCCAGTTTGGCCCGCCCCGCATTGATTTTGACCGCTTCGGCCATATCTTCATTGCTCATATTGTCGAGCAGCACATATTCCGCCCCCGTGGCAATCGCTTCGCGGACGTCAGCCAGGGTATCGGCCTCGACTTCGATTTCGAGATCGGGAAACATGTCCCGCGCCCGCTGCACCGAACGGGTGATCCCCTTTTCGCCTTCCAGTCCGGCCAATTCGCGATGATTGTCCTTAATCATGATCCGGTCGAACAAGCCGATGCGGTGATTGGTGGCGCCGCCGGCGACAACCGCGTATTTTTCCAGATTTCGCCAACCGGGAGTGGTCTTGCGGGTGTCGAGAATCTGCGTTCCGGTACCGGCAACCGCCTCGGCGTAGCGACGGGAAACGGTGGCCACACCGCACAGACGCTGCAAAAAGTTCAATGCCGTGCGTTCCCCGGTCAACAGTGCCCGCGCCGGACCGTGCACCTCGGCCATAATCGTACCCCGAGGGCAAAAATCGCCGTCATCGACCAGCGATTCCCACCCGCAACAACCGTCGATGGCGGTAAAAACCCGGGCCGCCACATCCAATCCGGCCGCCACACAATCTTCTTTGGCCAGAAAGACCGCGGTGGCGTTGATTCTGGGAGGAATAACGGAGTCGGTCGTGGTATCGCCACTGTCGCCGAGGTCTTCTTCCAGCGCCAGCGCGATCAGCGCATCCACCCGATCCCAGTTGATTTCCGTTAATTTACCTGCAATTGTCGTCATGTTATCACCTTCTTTATCCTATTTTGCTGCCGCAATATAACTTCTTTCACCCTTTTTTTCTACACTCCGCTCATCCGGGACACGGGATGAATGGCCGTGGCCTTGCCGGTATTCATATCGTAGGAAATCACCACGGCATCGAGTCGAATGCCCTTCTCGACCACCGGCAGCCGCATCGGCATTCCGGTGCGAAACTTGTGGATCACCGCCTCCACTTCCCGGCCGAGGATCGAATATTCCGCCCCGGTCATCCCGACATCGGAAATGAATGCCGTTCCGCCGGGCAGAATTTTGGCGTCGGCGGTCTGAACATGGGTGTGGGTACCGAGCACCGCAGTCACCCTTCCGTCGAGAAAATGCCCCATGGCCGCCTTTTCGCTGGTGGCTTCGGCGTGAAAATCCACCACAATGGTCTTTATCATAGGCGGCAGTTGCTGCAAAATTCTGTCGACCGTTTCGAACGGGCAGTAAGCACTTTCCCGCACGAAAACCTTACCCAGCAAATTGATGACCGCCACCTCGCCGCCGCCCTTGTTGCGAAAAACCCCGAATCCGCGTCCCGGCTGCATGGCGCTGAAATTGGCCGGACGCAACACCTGACTGAACTGGCGGATTTCCCGTTCAAAATTCTTCTGGTCCCAGACATGGTCGCCCGAGGTGATGACATCCACATAATTGGACAAATCGGCAACGCAGGACGTACTCAATCCCACTCCGGCGGCGGAATTCTCTCCATTGGCAATACAAAAACTGCAATTGAACTCCCGCCGCAGTTCCGGCACCTGTTCGGCCAGCGCCTTGCGGCCGCCTTTTCCCACAACATCACCGATAAACAAAAGATTCATCACACCGTCAGCTTCCCCGGATCTGCCCGTCCGGTTTTCAATAAGAGTTAAAAAAATCCAAATTTAAATTAAAATAGCACTATATATCTAAAAAAACAGGTGGTAGATTACTGATTTATGGGAAACTGCAAGGATAAACGCGAGGAAGTAATGGCAAATAACGGCAGTAGACGACAATATGCCCCAAAAGTCGTCTGGTACATTTTTCAACTGGCGCTCGGCGCCGGACTGATCTATTACCTTTTTCATGACAAGATGTCCGATATCATCCATAATCTGGACCATTTCAGGTTCATCTGGCTGGTTCCGGCGGTATGCCTCTATTACCTCCTTCTGTTCGTGGGGGCCTGGCGCTGGTACCTGTTGGCCCGGGTGCTCAATTTCCGGCTGACGTTGTGGGACGCGGTGTCGCTGACCATGAAAGCGTTCTTCTGTTCGCTGGTAATTCCCGGCGGGGCCATCGGCGGCGATCTGGTCAAAATCGGTTTTCTCGCCGGACATGCGGCCAAAGGGACCAAGGTTGAAGGCGCGTTCACCGTCCTGATGGACCGGATCGTCGGGATGATTGCGTTGTTTGTGCTGGCTATTATTCTGACGTTGGTTTCCATTCCGCTGCTGATGTCGATCAATGCGCCGGAATTGTACGCCATGTGCGGACTGAGCCACGATCCGCAGCTGATCTATCGGGGCAAGTGCCTGCTGATTGTCGGAATTCTGGCTTTATGTCTAGCCGGACTGGCCGCCTGTTTTGTCATGTTCATGCACCGGCAACTGGAAAAAATTCCCCTGATCCGTTGGGGGATCAATCTGGCCAACCGCATCAGTCACGGTTCTTTCGCCCGAACCACGGCGGCCATCGACATTTACCGCCACAATCCGCGCCTGGTCTTCAATACGGTGATCATCAGTGTTTTTCTGGTGCACCTGAATCTGGTGGCGGTGGTCTTCTGCCTGGCCATGGGACTGGGGGTCAAGATCGTCAAGCCGCTGGCGCTGGTGACCGGGGTGATTCTCGGCAATATCGCGGGTCTGATTCCGTTCACCCCGTCCGGTGTCGGTTTTCGTGATTACACCATCATCAAATTCGTCGAGGCGTGCGGCGCCACGGGAACGCAGGCCGGCGCCACGGCATTGTTCTTCACTTCGCTGATTATTTTTGCCAACATTTCCTGCGGAATTTTCTTTCTGCTCGGCCGCCGTTCGTCACGCCGGGGAGAGTAGGTCCCATGGAGTCCGGCATTCAGCTTGAAATGAATTTCGAACCGAATCGCAACCGGTTCAGAACGCGCCTCGGCAGCGGAGAATTTTTCCTGCTGTTCGAGATTAACACCCCCTCGCGGCAAGCCGATATGAAAGCCGCGGCGGAGAGGTTGCAGGAAACCGAATTCGCAGTGTCCGCCATTACCGCACTTCCGGCCGGATTGGCCATTACCGACAAGTATACCGCCGCCGACACCGCCCATATCTGCGATTTTACCGCCGCGCTGGCGCCCGGGGAACGGGACCGGCACCTCTACATCCTCAGCGGCCGCGACTGCACGTCGCGCAATATGCGCGACAATCTGAAACTCTGCCACCACGCCGGCATGCACAATCTGTTATTGGTCTCCGGCAATGCCGCGCCGGGAGAAGAGTCGCGGCAAACCGCGGCCCGGCACTACTGCGACAGCGTCAATGCCATTCATTTCGCCCATACCGGTTATCCCGAGGAACTGTTTGTCGGCGGGGCCGTCAATCCGTTCAAATACACGCCGGACGAGCTGTTCGGACAGTATTTCAAACTGGTTAAGAAGATCAATTGCGGCGCGGAATTCTTTGTGGCCAATTTCGGTTGGGATATGCTGAAATTTCAGGAATTGCGCTGGTACCTGAGCAACCGCGGCCTGAACCTGCCCGGTATTGCCCGACTGATGATGCTGACCCCGGAAAAATTCGAGAGCATTGCCGCCGGCAAAATTCCCGGTATCCGGATTTCCCCCGATTTTCAGATCATTCTGCAGAATGAACTCAAATACTCGTTCACCCAGTTCGAAGCCGCCCAATGGCGGCGGCTGCAGCTTCAGGCCGCCGGGTGCCGGCTGCTCGGTTACAACGGAATTCAGATTTCCGGCGTGGAACGCCCCGACAAAATCCGAATCGCCGCCGCCAGAATCAGTGAAGCACTGGAGGAATTCCAGCATTTCGATGACTGGAGCAAAGCCTACCACGAACATCTGGCCCGGGCGGAAATGGCCCCCTATCCGCACCGTTTTTATCTGTTCAACAAATTGTTCGCCTCCGCCCACCCCGAAACGGCGCCGCCGGTCAATCATGCCCAACTGCCGACGGTGTCCCGCTGGGAACGTTATTACTACGAGTTGAGCCGATTCATGTTCGCCCACGCCGGACGGCAGTCGCCGGACGAACATTATTACGCCAAACGTCTCCTGGTCGGTTGTTCGCGCTGCGAGCGGTGCCGGTTGCCGGAAACCTGCTTCATCTGCCCCAACACCTGTCCCAAGGGATTGAGCAACGGCCCCTGCGGCGGCTCCCGTCCGGGGGGGCGTTGCGAGGTAGCGGAGCGGGAATGCATCCACCAGCGCATCATGCGCTTGAACCGGTGGCGGAACAGCCTCGATCAACTGGAAGAACACTATATTCCGCCCGGAAACTGACCCCGCGCCGCCAGGCGGCAACAGCAGAATTTACCGCCGGCGTTGCAGCCAACGCTTTAGCGTGGCCGCA
>JAQUZV010000063.1 GCA_028691155.1 Victivallales bacterium | reverse complement strand
GGCGGCGAATTGCCGGGTGGTCGGTACGGTGCGATGATAATTGCCGTCGACCGGAATCAGTTCTCCGGGATCGATGCGGTGACGGTCGTACATGGAATTGACCGCGTGGGTGGCGCCGTCGGCGGCGATGGCCAGATCCAACCCGCAGATGATGAGCCGGCGGCAACCGGTCATGACGGCGGCGTCGATGGCGCTGAGAGCGACGGTGCCGCCGACGTTGAGGATTACCGGCGCTCGTCCGATATCGTCCAGAAAATGATTGAAATTGCCGAGGCCGGAAAAAGAGAAAAACCACGTCCGTCCGGCAAATCTCCCGATCCATTCGGGGGGGACCGACGGCGCGGCAAGCAGCATGGTACGGCTCGGAACGGTGTCGGGCAGTTGTTGTAAAGTTTGCGGGTCGCTGTCGAGCGCGACAACCAGATCGGGTTCGATTCCGGCGGCCAGCAACGGTTTCATGGCGGTACCGACGGCAATCAGCAGTACCTCCCGGCGTCGCCGGCGGATCAGCGGCAAGGCGGCATTCAGTCCCGGTCCGGCGGCGGCCACCAGTGCGGTGGCGCCGGAAAAACGATGGCGCAACAGATTGGGATCGGGGGCCGTCAATATGGCCGGGAGATTGGCGCGGGCGTTGGTGGACCAGGCGGCGGCAGCGGCGTTGCGGGTGGCGCGATCGCATTCCTCCAGCTCTACTTCCGCGGCCAGTTCGTCCAGCAGGCGGCGATAGGCGTTGGGGGCCAGCCGCCGGGCCGACGGATGGAGCAGAGCGGTAACCCGGCACTGCGGCAGTCCGGCAATGGTGCGGCGGAATTCGCGGACGATCGCCACCAGATCGGAGTTGACGATAAAAATACAGGATTGCTCATACGCGGCCAGTTCGGTCAGCCGACAGTAGGGCAGAGCGGCCCGAACCAGATCGGGACTGAGATCGACGACCAGCAGCAGGGTTCGGCGCGGCAACCTGGCGGCAATGGCGGGCAAATGGTACATGCCGGCAAATCCGGCCACCAGACAGCAGTCGATGGCGGGATCGGATAATTTTTCGGCGAGACGGCGTGCCTCGTCGCGAGGCGCGCGGCGACTGTGCAGCGCTACCGTGCGGCGGCCGTCGGACCAGGATAGATTCCAGTCGCCGTCCGGACGCGCTTCCGCCTGAAGACATGCGGTTTCGGGATGGGCTTCTTCCAGGGCGCGCCGGGTGGCCGGAGATATCCGTGACTCCAGAAAGCGTCGGTTGGCCGATAAACCAGATGGCATATTGTTGGTCACCGCCGGTTCAGACACATTCCAACTCCGGTGCGGCGGAAGCGACAAAACAGGCGCGGAGTTGCGGGAACAGCGCTTCCAGATCGGTGATGAAATCGAAAAAATCGAAACGCAGAATATCGCCTACTTCGGTGAAATTGCCGTTGCCGGTTTCTTCCGCCAGTTCCGCCAACAGCTCATGCAGACGCTGGAGTGCGGCGCAGAAACGTACTCCCGTTTCGTCGCCGAGAATGGCCAGATGATAATCGAAAATCGTGCCGCAGAAAGCAGCCAGACTGCGGATCATGGGAAACACTTTTTCCGAGATCAGTTGGAGGCCGATCTGGTCGTCGGCGGCGTCGAAAGCGTCGCTGACCTGTTTGAACAGTGCTTTCATCTGCGCAAATTCCTGCGGGGACTGATCGAGCACCAGCAGCATGGCCTCTCTTACCGTTAATTCCTTATCCATTTTTCTTCTCCTGTTTGACGCCGCCGAGGGCGGCGGATATGGGGGTGATTACTTCGGACGCCCACCGGGCGTTGTCATGCAGCCGGCCATAGAATTCCCGGTTGCGCCGGCACAGACCGCCGTCGGAATCGGGAGCGGCGGCCAGTTTGTCGTAAAGCGAAATGAGATGTTCCAACCACAATGCGGCCAGGGGTAAGGCTTTGAGTTCGGCGTCGACCCGGTCCAGTTGCGCCAGTATTGCCGGGGTCAGCGTCGCGGTTTTGTCCAGGAGGTTTACCGCGGTGCCGGTGGCGGTTGCCGCCCGGTCGAGTTCTGTCTGCAACCGGGGTAACCGGGGGGCCAGTACGGCGGCGCCGGAAGGTAAATCCGCCGGAGTTGGTTCCTCCCGGACCCATGCTTCCCGGGGGCCGGGTGTCACGGGCAGATCGAGTTCCGGCAGTTGCTCCGGGGCCACGAAAATCGTGCCCGCAATCCGGGCTCCGTTCGGGCTGGTATTGTAGCATTGCAGGTCCGGATTCCGCACCGTCTGTGCGGTCAGATAGTCGCCGATGATATTTCGGTATCCCAGAAACTGACGGCTGGTCGGAACGTCATGGCCGCGATTGTCCGGTACCTTTACCCAGGCGCCGGAAGTGATGCGGGCCTGTTCGTAAATGGTTCCGGCGGCATGGGTGGCGCCGTCGGGACCGAAAGCCAGGTCGAGCCCGGCCAGCACCAGTTGGCGGCAACCCAGGAAAAGCGCCAGATCGATGGCGCTGAGCGATACGGTGCCGCCGATGCGCAGCCGTTCCGGCCGCAGCCCCAACTGTCCCAGCCAGTAGTTGAAGCCGGGCAGCAGGTCGGGGGTGAATAGAAAACTGCGCTGTGGGAAAAAGGCGAATACGGCCGGATGCAGCGTGAACGCGCCGACCAGCCGGGCATGGGGCGCGGTAACGTTCTGAAATTGCGGAATGATTTCCGGCGATCCGTCGACCGCCACCACAAAGTCCGGTTCGATTTCCGCCCGCACCAGACTGCGCAGCGCCGTTCCGACCGTGATGATCGGATAGCGGCCGACAATGCTTTTGATCCAGGGCAACATGGCGTTGAGTCCCGGTCCGGCGGCAACCACCACCGCGGTGCCGCCGGAAAAGCGGCCGCGCAGTTGATTTACTCCCGGCGCGGCGGCCAGCAATGGCAGATTGGTCACGGCATTCCGGAACCAGCCGGTGGCAAAGATGGTTTCGGTGCGGCGATTGCAGCGTTCCAGTCCGAATGTCGCCTCGACCCGTTGTCGCAGGTCCGCGTAGGTATCGCGAAAACAGCGTGCCATTCCGGGAGGACTGAAGATGGCGGTCTGACCGGAACAATGCCGCCGCAGTTGTGCTTTGAGCTCGGTGAGCGCCGGGGCCGGGTCGCTGCCGGTCCAGAAGGTCAGCATTCCGGCGGGATAACGCAACAGCGATGTGAAGTCACCGTGCTTCCAGACGGTACGGAAGACGTCGGGGTTCGGTTCGATGACGAAAATCGCGCCGAATTCGGACAGCCGCCGGAGTAGCGCTTCCAGATGTGCCGGGCCGGAACAGCCGATCATCACCACCAAAGCATGCGGAGAAAGGGCGGTTTTTTCGCTCCATAACGCCACCTGGCGTTCGGCTTCGCCCCGGGGATCGCGGCCGCTGTTGAGTCGTTGCGTCCCGGCAGGGGTATGATACAACAGTGATGGGTTCCCCGCGCCATTATCCTCCGCGGCAATTGTCGCGGCGGGCCGATCATTGTCTTCTTCCGGCGCGGTCAGCCATGCCGTCGCCAGCGACGGCGTCGCAAAACGGCGCAGAACGGCGAGATTCGGATGGTCGTTCATTACTGACACCTTATTCTCCATATTCTCCATGGCATCGACCATTTCAGTTGACTTCCGCTTCCGTCGGCGCTTCGGGAACGGCCAGCTCGGGGTCGTTACGGTATTCATTCAATTTATTGCGCAGGGTGCGGACGCTGAGCCCCAGCAGGGCCGCTGCCCTGGTTCGGTTGCCGGCGGTTTCCCGCAACGCGGCGGCGATGGTGCGGCGTTCGATTTGCCGCATGTCGAAAATTGCGGTAGAAGCGGCGTCGGTGTTCGCGTCCGTTGGGGCGGATGAGGTATTCCGGCGCATGTCGGCCGGAAAATGGACGGCGGAAATAACCGGACCATCTTCCAGAATGGCGATGCGTTCGATGACGTTTTGCAGTTCGCGGATGTTTCCCGGCCAGGGATAAGCGGCGATCAGGGCGGTGGCGGTGTCATCGAGTTGTAATGACCGGCCGAGTTTTTTCCCTTGCAGGTCAAGATAGTGTCGGGCGATTTTTACCGCGTCGCGGCGCCGTTGCCGCAACGGCGGCAATGGGATGGGGAAGACGTTGAGGCGGTAAAACAGGTCTTCGCGAAAATTGCCCGCGGCCACTTCCTGGTTCAGGTCGCGATTGGTCGAGGCGATAACCCGGACTTGTACTTTGACGGTCTTGTTGCCGCCGACCCGTTCGAATTCCGATTCCTGAAGGACACGCAACAGTTTGGCCTGCATGGCGGGTTTGATTTCACCGATTTCATCCAGCAGCAACGTCCCGCCGTCGGCCAGTTCGAAACGACCGATGCGCCGTTCCACCGCGCCGGTAAAAGCGCCTTTTTCATGGCCGAACAATTCGCTTTCGAGCAGGTTTTCCGGGACGGCGGCGCAATTCATCCGGATGTACGGTCTGGTGCCGTCGGGATCGGACAAACGGTGGATTTCCGAGGCGATCAACTCCTTGCCGGTCCCGCTTTCGCCGGTGACGAGTACGGTGGCTCCGGTCGGCGCAACCCGGCGGATCAGACGGTTGATTTCGCACATTTCCGGCGAATCGCCGATAGCGCGGCCGGACAATTCCGGCGTGCCGTCCGCAGCGGCGGTGGCGTCGCCGCCGGTCATTTCGGCGCGAAAGTAATGTTCCCGTTCGTGCAATTGCAGCCACAGCCGTCCTTTTTCCACCAGAATATCCATCTGATCGGGCGAAAACGGTTTGATGATGAAGTCGAAAGCGCCGGTTTTCATGGCGGCGATGGCGGTATCCACCGCCCCATAGGCGGTCATGATGACCGTCAGCATGGCCGGGCGGCGCTGCCGGGCGAATTTGAGCACGTCCATGCCGCTCATCCGCCCCATCTTCATATCGACGAACGCCATTTGAAACTCCTGTTCCTCCAGGATGGCGACGGCTTCTTCGCCGGAACCGGCGGTGACGACCTCCAGGCCGCGCCGGGAGGCGGTTTCCTCCAATAACTGACGAATCAGAAATTCGTCGTCCACTACCAGGATGCGGTCAATCATCGGTGTTCTCCGGATATTTTAACGTTATCTGCATTTGGGCACCGCCGCCGGGGGTGCCGACTTCCTCGATCGTGCCGTCGTGCGCCTCCACAATACGCAGACAAAGGGCCAATCCCAGACCGATTCCTCCGGTTTTGGCGGTATAGAATGGTTCGAAAATGCGTTTCTTGCGTGCGACGGGAATGCCGGGGCCGTTGTCGGCCACCGTCAGTTGGATCTGGCCGTGCGCGGCGGCGGCGGTGATTGTGATCTGTCCGCCGGATCGGCGCGGAATCGCTTCGACGGCGTTGGTCAGGATATTGGCCAGCACCTGGCGCATCATGACGATATCGAGCTGGAGCGGCGGCAACGTCGGCGGCAATTCGACGCGGACGGTCACACCCTGATCTTCCGCCATGGGGGTAATGTAGTTTACCGCGTCGGCGACCAGGTCGTCGACGCGGCAGGAACACGGTTCCGGGCGGTATTCCCGGGTATAGCTGAGCAGATTGCCGACGACGGCGTTGAGTTGCCGGGCCGCGTAAACGGTTTTGGCGGCCAGGCGGCGGGAAGCGGGCTGGTCGGCCAGATCGCGTTCGAGCAGGGCGGCAAATCCCTCGATGGCGGCCAGCGGATTGCGGATTTCATGGGCGACGCTGGCGGCAACTTTGCCGAGCGCGGCCATCCGGTCTTCCCGGGCCAGACGGATTTCCAGATTTTTCTGGGCGGTCAGGTCCTTGATGGTCACTACGGTGTAATGGCGGTCGCGCAGACTGGTGCGCATCGGGGTTACGGAGACCAGCCAGTAATAGCTTTCGCCCTGATGTTGAAAGGTCAGGCTGTGATCGCCGATTTTTTCTCCGGCATGAATCAGGCGGGCCAGCGGCGGGACGGCAAACAGCGACCGGGAGGCGCTCGGCAGCAATTCCAGCAACCGTTGGGAAGCGGGATTGGCCGGTTCGATCGTGTCACGGTCGGAATCGACGACAAAAACGGCGTCGGTAATCGAGTTCAACGTTCCGGACAGGCGTTCGCGGATGGCTTCGATTTCCAGCAATCTGGCCGCCAGTTCGGTATTTTTATGCTGCAGATCGAGTTGGGCCGCTGCCAGTCGCGCTTTCAAATCGGCATGCGAGTGTTCCAGCGTTTCACACTGTTGCTGAAACGTATGAAAAGCCTTCTCCAGGAGTTCCCGGGAAAGGGCACTGCGATTGACGGCGGTTGATTCAGGCATATTTCGACGCCAGATCGGCAACGGTTCCGTTGCGGGTGTAACGGCGCAGCAGATGTCTGGCCATGGTTCGGGCGGGTTCCGGGGCGGTCTCGCCGCCGGGCCGGGTCGCGATCGGTTTGGCGGTCGATTTGGCGGTCGGTTGGACCGTCGTGGCGATGGCGGCGCCGGGACGGGTCAGGCCGGGGACGAACGGCAATTGCTGCTGCAGGGCCGGACGGCGGCGCATCGTTTCGGATGGCGCGGCGGCTTTACCGGTGGTCGCGTGGCTAAGGTGACGGGTGGTGATATTGTCGCGCAGCAATTTTTCATTTTCGTGATCGATGACCAGCAACTGTTCCAGTACCGAACCCAGGGTACGGAGCAGTTCGCGACATTGGGGTTCTGCCGCGGGATCGGTATTGGCGTCATTTTGCCGGTGGCGCAGTTCTTTCATCAGCAGATGCTGCCGGTCGAAAACCGCCACCAACTGCTGCTTGCGTTCCAGCAGCGCGGTAACTTCGGCGAGGCCGATGGTATTTCCTGTCCCGTAAAGCCGGCGTTCCTCCTGAAAGACGCGGAGCAGTTCGCGGCAGTTTTCCAGTTCCCGGCCGATGGCGGCGGCTAAGCTGTTCATAAGTCAAGCCCTTCCGTTTTTTTCAGATGTTCGTAGCGTTGTTCAAGGCCGATCAGGTCGTTGATCAGATTCAATTGGGTACGGATAAATTCCGACGACTCGCGATCTTTGATGATGGAGGCGTCGTGTTGCAGGATTTCTTCATGTTTGGAACTCAGGGCATGAAGATTATCCTGGGTGAAATACGGCGTCAGTGCCCGAAGCATCCAGTACTGAGCCCAGGACGCGCCGTTGCTGTCCCTGGTGGCTTTCTGGAAAATCCGGTCGAAATCCCGGTTCATTTTCCGGTCCAGCGCATATTCCAGCATGGCTTCGAGCAGCCGACGGCGAAACTCCTGTCGCCACTGCCGGTCCAGTTGCCGGTCCCGCTCCAGTTCTTCGAGCAGCCCGGCGGCGGCATAAAAATCTTTCAAAGAACCGACTTGAATATATAGCAGACATTGTGCCAGGCGCAATTTGAGCTTTTCTCCGGGATCGGTAGTGTATAATAAAGCGACATCGATGCGGCGGATGGCTTCCGGAATCTGCTGTTGTTCAATGGCCATTTGACTCCAGGTATAATAAATTTCCCCGCCATACTTCTTGCGGAGAAAATCGGCGGAGAAATTGCGCAGCAGCCGATTGGCCACTTCACTGCGTCCCAGCTTGAAATAACATTGGGAAATGATGGCGATGGTTTCCATCCAAACCTGATCGTGTTCGGACAGACTGTCGGAAGAACTCAACTCGTCGGCATAGATTTTACGGGAAATCACCAGCGCCGGTTCGTAGAGGCCGAGAAAGAAATAGCCGCGCAGCAGTGCCAGCAGGGCATGGCGGTAATAGGGGCCGCGGGGATAGTAATTCAGATAGCGGCGGGAACGGCAGACAATAACCACCGGGGACGCCGCCAGTTTCATGGCGCAGGAGAGATCGAGACGGAGAATATGCTCTTCCGGTCTGAGATTGAGTGCACCGGCGGCGGCAAAAGCCCGGCCCAGGGCTTCCTCCGCCTGCTGGTAATCGTTGTCGGCAAAATAGAGCTGCGCCAGCACATAGTAGGCGTTGGTTTCGATCTGTTCCCATTCGAGCGGATGTTCGCCGGCCATATTGCGGTAAATCTGCTGTAGCTGATCGATGTAGTAATCCTTGTCCCGGCTGTGGATGATGATATCGAAAATCCGGTCTTCGCCGTGGGCAAAGTCGTTGATCAGCTTGCAGATGGCGGCCGGATCGGAGGTGTTCTGGAACAGCGTGCCGGCAATGGAAAAGGCGGCATTCCAATTGTTTATCTTTTTATAAAGGTCATACAGGAGCAGGCCGACCTGCAGCCGGGCCGCTTCGGTGGGATATTTCTGCAACGCTTTTTTGACGATGACAATGGCTTCCTGATAACGCCGGCGCTGTTCTTCCAGTTGCGCCAGTTCCAGCATGACGCGAACCATGGTTTCCGGATCGGCGGCGCCGGACAGCAATCGATTGCCGCGGGCAAAGGCCTGATCGGCTTCCTTGGCGCGTACTTCAAGACGAAGCAACCCGAGCTGAGCCCGAAAGTAAAGCGGTTCCGCACTCGGCAGTTTTTTACTGACATCACGGTAGATGGCGGCGGCCTGCTGTTTGAGGTAGGCCGCGGCTTGGTTGGCCTTTTCGGCCCGGCGGTAGGCGGGATCGGTTTCGTTCAGGTATTGGCCGATTTTTTCGGCCAACCGGGGATCGTCGAGCGCCCGAAGCAGGAGATCGGCTTTTTCCAGGCGGGCGCGGCAGGAAACCTGCCGATTGTCGCTGCCGGCGGCCATGTTGATCCGGTCCATGGCTTCCGTGATCCGGTGGAGCCGGATCAGACAGTCGGCCATGGCCAGATTCATGCTCCATTTTTCCTGCGGATCGATAATCAGAGGGTAGGCCAGGAGAAAATTGTTCAGCGCTTCCGACCAGTTCCGGTTTTCGATGTTGATCCGGGCGATGCGACGGTACAATTCACCGCGGAATTCCGGCGACAGCGTCAGTTGTGCCGCAATATTGTACTGCTTGACGGCGAGGTCGAAGAAAATCTGTCGGTTTTTGCGATTGACGGCATGACGGAATTTGTCCAGCAACAGGTCGCCTTCCAGGATGGTATAACGCAGATTCTGATCCTGGGTCATCAGGGCGGTATCGAGTTTTTTTATCTGTTCATAATAGTAGGACAATTCATCGCCGCGTTCCACCGCTTCCTCCGTCCGGCGCAGGGTTTCCTCGATATTGAGCGAATGTTTGATTTCATGGTCGCGCAGTCGGTTGAGGTAGGAACGTTCGCCGTGGAGCATGAAAATCACAATGGCGGCGGCAATGCCCAGCGACAGCATCAAAGGGATGACGGCAATGAGAATTTTTTTATGCCGTTCCATAACGATCAGTTTTCACTCCGGTTTAAGAGTTGCAGCAATAATTCGCGTTCTTCCGGGACGATGGCCTGAGGGTAGGCATCCTCCGGCGGGGGAGAGGTGTCCGGCGACGGCAGCAGTTCGCGGACGGCTGCCAGCAGTTGCTCCGGCGAGACGGGCTTGGACATGACCCGGCGCACCGCAGGATCGGCGGCCGCCTCGGCCAGCAGTTTCGGAGCGGCGG
>JAQUZV010000062.1 GCA_028691155.1 Victivallales bacterium | reverse complement strand
TCTCTTTTATACCAACTTCGACCGGATTCTGGAGATCTGCCGGGAACACGATGTCACGCTGTCGCTGGGCGACGGTCTGCGCCCCGGCTGTCTGGCCGACGCCAGCGATGAAGCACAGTTTGCCGAACTCAAAGTGCTCGGAGATCTGGTGCGCCGCTGCCGCGCCGCCAACGTTCAGGCCATGGTCGAAGGTCCGGGCCATATACCGTTCGATCAGGTGGCCATGAATATGCAGCGCGAACAGCGGGATTGCGATGACGCCCCGTTCTATATTCTCGGCCCGGTAGTGACCGACTGCGCCCCCGGCTACGATCATATCACCAGCGCCATCGGCGCCACCATGGGCGCCTACAGCGGCGCCGCCATGCTGTGTTACGTTACCCCCAAGGAACATCTGGGGTTGCCCAACGCCGAAGACGTGCGCAACGGGGTTATTGCCTATAAGATTGCCGCCCATGCCGCCGACGTTGCGCTGCACAAGCCCGGCGCCCGCGATCGCGACGACGCCATCAGCCGGGCTCGCGTCGAATTCGATTGGGAAAAACAGTTTGAACTGGCGCTCGATCCCGACCGGGCCCGCGAACTGCGGCAGCAGGCGCTCGACGAACGCAACGCCGACCGGCCCGAATCCGAACAGAGCGACAATCACTACTGCACCATGTGCGGTCCCGGTTTCTGCTCCATGCGCATCAGCCAGGATTTGAACCAGGAATAAGAACCGGAAACGACCCGACGTTTTAACGTCGGGTCCGCCCGCCGGCGGTATTTCAACGCGGTAGAAAAACAATAGGAACGGTGCGGTTCTTTTACTTCTGGACTTTCAGAAGCAAGCTCGGAAAAGGATTCGTGTTCTGCCGCCGCCGCTACGGGTGCATTCTGAACCGCCCCGTGTTTTCAGGTATGGTTTTACTCATTAACCCTATTCTTCACGCCTCTTTCGGCGGCTGGCGCAGCGGCAGGCATACGGTAAAGGTGCTGCCGTGGCCGACACTGCTCCGAACGTCTACCGTGCCATGGTGCAGTTGCACCACATGTTTGACAATGGACAAGCCCAGACCGGTGCCGCCGAGTTTGCGGCTGCGGGCTTTGTCCACGCGGTAAAAACGTTCGAACAGTCGGGGCAGGTGTTTTTCCGGGATGCCGATGCCGTAGTCACAAACGGACAAAGCGACGTGGTCGGGATCGTTCTGAACCGCCGCAATTTCAATTTTGCTCCCCTCTTCGCTGTATTTGACGGCATTGTCGATCAGGTTGATCAGCGTCTGCTCGATCAGTTGCCGGTCGCATTCTATTTTCCCGTCGAAAACCTCGCCGAGTTCCAGGCGGATGTTTTTCTGTTTGGCCTTGACCCGACACAGGTTGATCGAGGTATTGAGCAGATCGCCGGCCGCCACCGGTTCATAGACGAATTCCTCTCCCGCCCCCTCCCGCTCCAGCGCGGCCAGGCACAGAATATCCTCGTTCAGGGCATTGAGGCGGTCGCAGTGGCGCACGATCATATCCATCAGACGTTCGGCGAAGGCGGGATCGTGTTTCAGGGCGTCATGCAGAGTTTCCACCGCGCCGCGGATGGCGGTCAGCGGCGTCCGGATTTCGTGGGAGACGTTGGCCACGAAATCGCGGCGGAAATTTTCCAGGCGACGGATTTCGGTAAAATCGGAGATGACGATCAGCACCCCGATCATCTCGTTGTCCGGGCCATGAATGATGTTGCCGGTCAGTTTGAGTGTTTTCTCGTGTCCCTGGACGCCGATTTCCAGATCCAGTTGTTCCAGCTTCCGGACGGCGGCAATATGTTCGGCAAACTCGGAGACGGCGGTATGGCGCTGGACTTCGTAAATATGGGAGCCGCCGGCATCGGGACTGACTCCGAGCAGACGTACGGCCACGTCGTTCATCCAGATGATTTCCAGATCGTTGTTCATGGCGATGACCCCCTCGAACAGACTGGCGAGAATGGCGTCGCGCTCCTTGCGGCTCCGGAGTTGTTCGGCCAGACGGGTCTTCAATTGTTCGGCCATGTTGTTGATCGCCTCGGCCAGACCGCGAATTTCACCGCGGGCGGGGATGGGAATGCGGGTATTGAGATCTCCGGCGGCAATGCGCCGGGCACTGTAACGGATGTCTTCGATCGGCATGCCGACCTTGTGGATCAGAAAAAGGCTGAGCAACGCGGCAATCAGGGCGGTAACGACGCCGGCCAGGATAATGTCGCGTTTGGCCAGGGCCAAAATGCCCGAAACCGACCTGACGGAAGCGGAAATCCGCAGGATATGTTGCGGCGGGACCCGGTCTTCCACCGGCAACGCCACATAGACCATATCCCGTTCCCGGGTGATACTGTGGCGGCGGGAAATTCCGGTTTCCCCGGTCATGGCCGTTTTGACTTCCGGCCGTCCGGCATGGTTGTCCATCTCTTCGGGGGCGGTGGTTGAATCGGCCATGACGCGCCCGTCGGCATCGATCACGGTAATCCGGGTTTTGATCTGCTGCCCGATGCGGCGGCAGTCCCGCCGCAGTTTCTCCTCCGCGCCGGAAGTAATTTCCCCGCGCAGTTGATCCCGCAGCAATTCCGCCCGTACGGCAATATCCTGTTCCACCATCCGCATATAACTGCGGCTCAGGGATTCGGAACGGGCCCAGATAACAATCAGCATTACCAGCGCGAGGGCCAGAACATATAACGGGTAACGCAGCAGAAACGATTTTGGCCTGAACATTTTTCCCCTGCCGCCGGACGAACCGGCGTTGCTTAGTTTTCGTTGTTGAAGCGATAACCGACGCCGCGGATGGTTTCGATTTTGCCGCCGTAAACCCCGAGCTTCTTGCGCAGGCCCACGATCTGGACATCGATGGCCCGTTCCGTCACCGGGTAATCCGATCCCTTTACTTCATTGACGATCTGATTGCGGGTGTAGACCCAACCGGGGCGACGCGCCAGCAACAGCAGAATTTCGAATTCGGTAAAGGTGAGATCGAGCATCTGGTTGTCCAGCCGCACTTCCCGCTTGCCGGGCGTGATCACCAGATTATTGCGCCGGATCACATCCCCCGGACTCAGTTCCTCTTCCTGGCTGTGCCGCCGCAGCACGGACCGGACCCGGGCCAGCATTACTTTGGTGCTGAACGGTTTGACGATGTAATCCTCCGCCCCCATTTCCAGCCCCACCACCACATCGGCCTCTTCGCTTTTGGCCGTAACCATGATGATCGGAATGTGGGCGGTATTGTCATTGCTTTTGAGTTTGCGGCAGACGGTGAGGCCGTCGATGCCCGGCAACATCAGGTCGAGCAGAATCAGGTCAGGCGGAGAATTCTTTACCGCGGTCAGCGCCTCCTCCCCGGTTTCCACGGCGGTCAGCGAAGTATAACCTTCACGTTCGAGATTGTATTTTACCAGCTCTCTGATGTCTTCTTCATCTTCAACAATCAGAATTTTTTCTTTTGCCATCAGTAATTTCCTCATGGGTTATTAACTATTTTAACAATATAATCCCGCCATATTATCCCGCTGTGACTGCCGGGTTAGAAAACGGTTAAATTTGCGGCGACAACACTTGTCCGGCCCGGGCGATAACCCGGCCGTCGGAATAGGCCGTCTCCCCATTGACAAACACCGCGCCGATACCGCGTGCCGGGGTATGCGGAGCGGCAAAATCGGCTGGCCCGGACAAGGCCGCCGGATCGAGCAGCACCAAATCGGCGGCGTAACCCGGAGCAATAATGCCGCGGTCCGGCAGCCCGAAGATGGCGGCCGGCAATCCCGTCATTTTGTAAATGATCTGTTCCGGGGACAACGACGGCTGCAACAGGCGGTAAAATTCCGGAAAAGAACCGAAGCCGCGCGGATGGCTGCGGCCCAGCCGGTAATCCCGGGGCCGGGCGGTCTCGTCCGTGCCGCAACAGACATCGGGCCAAGCCAGAATCCGGCGCAGATTGACGGGATTCATGCCCCGGAATGCCGCCATGGTTCCGGGCGTGTCTTCGACCAGCAGTTCCCGGCAGATGCGGGACGGCGTAAGCCCGGTGCTGGCGGCAATCTCCCGGAAGGTAAAACCCTGCAATGCATGATACTTTCCAGGAGCGGCGGTAACGAGCCGGACCGTGTCCCAGCGGGTCGGAGCGATGGCGGCGAGCGCCGCCTCCAGACGCTCCGGTTCGGCAGGATCGGCCAGGCGGCGCATCAGGGTGACATCATCGATGTCATCGTAGGGCGGCGGCAGAATAACGCTCAAATTGGTCATCGACTCGATATACGGATAACGGTCGGCGGTAATATGCAGTCCCGAAGCCTTGCCTTCAGCAATGAGTTCCAGCGCGGCGTCGAGTTTATGCCAGTTGGCGGCGCCGGCCGTTTTCAGGTGACTGAGATGGAGGTGCGGAATCCCGGCCCGTTGCGATACGGTAATGGCTTCGGTCAACGCTTCCAGTAATTGCACCCCCTCGCTGCGCAGATGGGTGGTATAGGGACGACGGAACGGTCGGAGTACCCGCAACAGGCCTTCCAGTTCCTCCGGCGGAGCAAATTTGCCCGGAATATAGATCAGCCCGGAGGAAAAACCGGCGGCGCCTTCGACCAGAGCCCGATACAGCAACGACTGCATTGCGTCGCCGGCCGCGGCGGTCAGCGGCGCGCGGCCGTACCCGAGCACCGCGGCCCGCAGGGTATTGTGACCGCAGAGGGACAGGACGTTGATGGCCGGAGCCGCCTGTTGCAGCACCGCGGCATATTCCGCGTAGGAGTGCCAGGAGAGCGGAACGCCGTAACCGGCATAAAGTTCTTCCAGATGCGCCCGGTTGCGGGCGGTGACCGGAAACGGCGACAACCCGCAGTTGCCGTTGACTTCGGTGGTAATGCCCTGGGACAATTTGCCGAACGCTTCCGGCGCGGCCAGCAACGCCAGATCCGAATGACTGTGCGCATCGATAAAGCCGGGACACAGCATCATCCCGTTGCCGTCCATGGTCCGGTCGGCAACCGCCGGGTCCGGTTCCGGGGTGCCGGCCGGGCAAACGCTCCGGATTTTCCCGGTGTCGATCCAAACGGAGCCCCGATATGGCGGCGCCCCGGTTCCATCGACGATAATAACATTTTCCAGCAGCAAAGTCGACATGGACAACGCTCCGTTTGATCGTTCCGTACTCCTGCGGACGGAAGCCGATTTTCCCGCCCCGGACGGATGATATCGTAAAACTTGCCGGGAAAATATGTGAAAACATTCTTGATATCTGTCCCGAATCAGAATATCTTACTTAATTTACAAAATGCAAAATCAGATTGTCGTCTCCGACGATAAAGTAATAAAAAATTTACACCACACGACGGAATAATGCAACAAAAGCCGTATTCCGTTGTCTAATCCGATTGGGTCGCTATAATGAAAACCGTCACGGCTGACGACCGGAAACTGATTGCGGAATTCAAGTCCGGCAACAAAAAAGTCTTTGAGGTGCTTGTTGAGACCTATTCCGCCAAGCTTTTTCAGGTGGCCTATGGTCTGCTCGGCAGCCACGAGGATGCCGAGGAGGTGGTTCAGGATGCGTTTGTCCGGGCGTTTCGGGCGTTGGACAAATTTCGCGGCGAGTCGAGTCTGGAGACCTGGTTGCATCGGATTGTGGTCAATCTTTCCCGTAACCGGTACCATTGGAACCGGCGGCGCGGTTCGGAGCTGAACCTCAGCATTTCCGGCCACATGCCGGGATTGGACGACAGTGACAACCCGGAAGACATGTCCATTCCCGATGAATCGCAGACCCCGGACGGACAGTTGGAAAACAATGAACTGGAGTGTCTGGTGGAAAAAGGGATTGAAGATTTGCCCGACAACGTGCGGGAAACCATGATCCTGCGGCACGTCCGGGAAATGTCCTACGACGATATTGCCGCGACATTGCAATGCAAGATCGGAACCGTAAAATCGCGGATTGCCCGCGGCCGGGAAATGCTGCGGCTGATTCTGGGCCATGCCGATCCCGGAAGATTCACCGGATCAAAGACAAGATGACGAGAGGGAGTGCGGAAAAATGAAAGAAAATCTAAATGACGTAAGGGAATGCCCCTCGTTCGAGGACATCAGTGCGTTCCTTGACGGAGAATTGTCCCCGGATGCTCCCGTTTATGCGCACATTGCCGCCTGTCCCCGGTGCCGGCGCCGGCTGGACGAGTACCGGGAAATCGACGCCCGTATCGCCACGGCAATTACCACCGCAACGCCGGAAGGACTGAGCGAACGGATCAAAGCCGCGGTGGCCCGGGAAAACGCCACCATCCGTTTTCCGCATCTGCACCGTATTTTGTCGTTGGCGGCGGCATTCGCCGTTTGCTGCGGTGTGGTCTTTTATATTGTAACGGACAAGACGGTTCCTCCAACGGTTCCAATCGGCAACCAACAGGAGGTGGCGTTGTCGGGAACTCATGACGACGGGCATGCCCACGCCGTTGCTTCCGCGCCCAACGCGTCCGCCCCGGCGGACATAGTGACTCACTCCTCCCCCGACAGTGCCTTTATTTCCGCCGGCAGTCTGGTGGGTGCCAGTTACGGGGGAACCTCCGCCCCGGTCTTTACCGATGCCATGGCCTCCATTGACCGCCGCCGCAAACCGGTCGATATTGCCGCTCAGGTACAACAGGTATGGGCGGTAGGAAATACCGAAGACGCCGCGCTGCTGCTGACCGGATTCCTGAAAAAGATGCACGTGCCGGAAAACAACATCCGTCTGATTCACAACGGCAACAGTCTGCGCCTTATCGCCGGACTGACCAAACTGGAGCTGGTGCATCTGGTGCGGGCCTGTAGAGCCAGCGGCCTGGAACTGCTTTCTCCGGCAGCCCCGCAGCCGGAACAGAATGTTTTTACCGGCAAAGGCAGCACGCCGATTGTTTATTACGCTGAATTTGTGGTCGGGAAATAATCCGTTGCCGGAACGGATGAAAAAATTATTATTCCGGCGGCAAGAGGGAAACGGTTTCCGGCCATCACCGGCAGGAGTCGCATTCCCGAGTCGGATTACCTCTTTTTTGACGCCGCGCGGCGTTGTCATCGACCATCGAAGGAATGTTTTTCCCCACACGTTTTTTTAGGGGGAAACATGGAACAACCCGACATAAAATCATCTTTACTGCGATCTTTTCCTTTGGCAATAAACCGCTTACCGTTTGTTCAACGAGCCCGGTACGCCTCGGTGTCGCGCGGCGGGGACAAGAAGATTGTTCTCTTGTTTCCGATTTGGTGCGGGCGGTAAAAAAGGAGAGCTCCCCGCCGGGGCCGGCGGGGAGCAGAAGAAAAGGGAAAGTTGGTGATATTGGTTTAGACCGTACGATTTTCATTTTGTTCCCATCTGTTACCGTTTTTTTTGAAAAAACCGTTTTTTATCCGGATTACGAACCGAAATAAATGAAAATATGGTTTGCCGCCCGCCGAAAGGAATCATGTTTGAGGCATAATCGCAATGGAGGTTCCGGTTTTAAACCGTAAAAAGCGGAAAATCAAGCAGTTTTTTCTTTACATTCATGGATACGGAGTTATATTTCTTAGGAGTCAAAGCCTGTATCTGTTCATGATAGTGGGATAAATACTGCTCTGGGCAGAACGGCAATTGCAGGGTTCGGTCTGGTTCCGGCCCGTCAGCGCTTGCGGTGCGCTGTCGTGCCGTGGTAATTTACAACGCATGAGGGAAAAAATGCATAGATTGACTACGTTCGTGTTGCTCTTGGTGTTTTGCGTCACGATCAAAGCGGAGAAATTCGAAAAAGTAGGAATGATCGATATTCGTGAATTTTCCAAATTGACTCCCCGACTGACCCAATTATTACAGAGTGTCGATCCCAAAAAGAAATCTTTCCCGGTAATTGCCTCGGCGGCAATTATGTTCAATCCCGAAATGCGTGGGTTTGACTTCAAGGATTCCCGCACCCAGATTTTCTATTTCATCCCGAAAGGTCGTCAGTGCAACTCTCTGGACTGGTGCATTTTGGTTAACCGTGAGTCCGGATACCCTCTGCCGGAACAGGTTACCGTGATGGGCAAAACCGCATATACCCGCCCCATCGATACCCGGGCTCTGATCAGCAACAGTGTGGAACTGCTGAACAGCATCGACCGGGCGCCCAGTGCCCCCGATACTTATGCCGATGTGGCGCTTCAATTTCAGACCGCCGCCATTTCCCGTCAGGTCAAAGGCGGCACGACGGAATTGTTGTTGTGGCTCAAGACGCTGCTGACCAACGGCGATGTAACCGCGACCGATACGGCGCAGTTCACCCGGCACAACGCCGGGATCGAAGCTATTCTGGCTCAGGTTACCACGCTGTCCGCAACCATCAACGTCCGTCATGACCGCATGGTCATCAACATGGAGATGGTACCGGAAAGCAAATCGCATCTGGCGGAATTCATCAAGCTCCAGTCCGCATCTGAAAACCGTTTGCCGGGATTGGTTTCGACCAAAAACATTTCCGCCACCTTCAATATTACGCCTTTCGAGCCGGCCCGCGAAGCGTTGGCGCATTTCCTGACCAATATCGAAAGCGGGTTGACCCAACCGGAACAGAAAGATTATCTGCGCCTGATGCAGAGCATGGCGACCAACAGCAATGGCCAGGTGACCTATTTCATGAAAAAGGCCGAAGACGGGCGGACCACGGCGTTTGCCCGATTCTATTTCGACCGGGACCGGGATGCGGCCAATGTCAACCAGACCATGAAGAGCATTCCCCGCTATGTTGCGGGCAAGGATGGATTGGTGCAGATTTATAGTATTCCGAAAAGCCGCTATACGTTGTTCGGCAATGTTCACGGCAAATATTTCGACTTTGTCGCTGGTCAGCTTACCTCCGACAGCGCCATGAAGCTGCTTAAAAGCGTTCCCGCCAATATCCCCGATTTGTCACGCTACGGAATGTTTTACGGCAACGTCAATTTCAACAACCGCCAATACCTCAGTGTCCAGTTGGGATGCACCGGGAAAAAGGTTTCCTGCCGGCTGACGCTTTTTGCCGCCATCCTGCGGAAATTCCTGCCGGAAAATATTGAAAATGATTAAGTCCCGGCCGTTCTGAGCACCAGGCATCCGGATGAACTGGCAAGAGCAACAGGCCGTCGTTACCGGCGGTAGCGGTTTTCTGGGCCGATACCTGATTGAAGCGTTGCAGGAATGCGGTTGTCACCGGGTGGTGAGCTTATCCCGACGCGGCAACGCCGAGTTGGAACAACTCGGGGTGACGGTAGTCCGGGGTGATATCCGGGATGTCACGGCGGTGCGCCGGGCGTGTGCGGGAGCGACAGTGGTGTTTCACACCGCCGCCAAAGCCGGAGTCTGGGGCGATTATCGTGAGTATTACGACATCAATGTCACCGGGACGGCCAATGTACTGCAGGCCTGCCGGGAACAGGGTATTGGTCGTCTGGTTTACACCAGTTCGCCCAGTGTTGCCTACCCACCCACGCATGATATTGCCGGCGCCGACGAAA
>JAQUZV010000061.1 GCA_028691155.1 Victivallales bacterium | reverse complement strand
AATAGGTAACCAGACCGTTGTGGCGATACAGTTCCGTCTCGAAATCGATATAGTCAGCCAGCCCCGCCACGGCGGCGTCGGCATTCAGTTGATCCAGCAGGGTGGAAAATTCGGCGGCAAAGTCGGGGCCTTGACCCGGCAGCTCCGGCGCCAGGCGGCGGAGGATGGCCTCCAGCGCGGCGCCGGCAATCAACTGTTCCGAGGTGGTGGCCTGCATGCGGGTGGAACCGGCCAGGGCCATCGGGCCGCAGGAAAGATCGAGGACGGTGACGGCGGGATTGTCGAGGGCGCGGCGACAGCGTTCCAGATGTTCCCGCAGCAACGCGGCGGGATTGTTGAAGAGCAGGAAACAGGCGGCGCCGCGGGCGGTGGCTTCCGCCACCGTGCCCAGGACGGAAGAAGTTTCCCCGCCTTCGGTAATGGCCACCAGCAGGTCGTGTTCGTTCATGGCCAGTTCACAGACCTGCTGCCGTCCGAAAGCTTCATAGTCTTCGAAAAATTCCACGGCTTTGATCAGGGCGTAATCGCCGCCGGTCATGATGCTGAAAACGGAGTTGCCATATTTGGCCGCCGTGCTGCCGCCGAGACGTTTGAGGCCGTCGCGCCACATGGCTTCCAATAGGATACTGAGCCGACCGGTGGCGCCGCAACCGGAAAAGACGATCCGGCCGCCCTGACGCAGGACCGCCGTTCCCTGTTCGACCAGGCGGGCGAAATCGGCGCCGGCCAGAACCCGAGTCGCCATGGTGGCCACGTCGCGGTCCGGCCGCATCAGGGTTTTCACTCCGGCGGCGGTGACGGCGGCGAAATCCCGGTCGACATTGCGAGTCAGCGGATTGGACTGTTCGGTCGGCAGGAATCCCAGTTGAAATTGTTGTTCTTCTTCGATAAAATGCAACGCTTCGGTTTCGGAGGCAGCAGTCATTTTAAATCACCTTTCTGCTTTTGATATTTAATATGAGCGCTTTATAATAGGTCGATCCGGAGAAGAAAGAGAGATGCTGATTTCCCGTCGTCGCCGGGATGAAACGGCCATGCCGGACGGCAGGCGGGGCGTCGGAGGCGATAACATCGCTCATGATTTCATGGCCGGGCGTCGGATTGACGACGGCAGCGGTTGTTGCTGTCGCCGTCTGCTGCCATCCGGCGGCATATTTGAGCATTTCCGGCGCTTGCGGCAATGATTTCATCTCATCTCACGGTGTGAACCTAAAAGTTTATGATAAGAACATGATAACTTAATGTTTAAATCCGTAAACGCAAGTCGCCAATGCCGGACAACGACGTTTTCCGTTGCCGCCGTCTGCTTTTTCGGGAAAAGGCATGACCGGTACTTTGCTTTCCCGCCTATTCCTATATATAGTAAAACACTCAATTAAAAAACACGGATATCAGGCCATGAACAATGATATATTGACGCTGGAAGAGGTGGCAGAATACCTGCGGGTATCCGAGCGAACCGTTTATGACTGGGCGCAAAAAGGGGATATTCCCTGCGGCAAGATCGGAACTTCCTGGCGTTTCAAGCGCAGTGAAATCGAAAATTGGGTGGACCGTCGCCTCGGCGCGACCGCGGCGCCCGGAAATTTTGTCCCGTTGTTTCTCTCCTCCGTCCTGAAGCGCGATCACATCATTGTGGCGGATCGGGCCGGTAAAAATGAAATCTTACAACAGTTGATCGATTCTCTGTCCACCTCTCCCGTCGTTAAATCCCGGCATGAACTGGAACAGGGGATTTTTCACCGGGAACAACTGATGAGCACCGGGATCGGGATGGGGATCGGCATTCCCCATGTCCGGATTAATTCAGTTGAGGATGTGGTGTTGGGGGCGGCGTTGGTGCGCGAGGGCGTTGCCGGTTACGAGGCGTTGGATTCACAGCCGGTAAAACTGGTATTTATGATTGTGGCCCGGAAAGATCAGCACGATCAGCATCTCAAGCTGTTGGCTCAAATCAGCCGCCGCCTCAAGGATGAAGACTTTCGTAATCGTCTGGTGGCCAGTGCCGGCATCGAGGAATTTTATTCCCTGTTGACCGGAGATGGCGCACAGTGATTGGCAACGGCCCTGTTTCCCCCCTCTCCCCGCGGCGACATGACCGGAACGGCAAAAATATTACGTCCGTTTCCGGAGCAATTCCGTCCCTCCTGCGTGCTTGTTCATGGCCGGGCAATCCGGGAACTGAAAAACGGTATTGAACGCACCGCAATGTTGATCTGCGCCAAATTATGGCGGGACAGGCGGTTTTGCCCCGCATGAACTTTGGCGGGTTTTAATGCGGCGAAAAGAGGGGGGTAAAAGCGCGAGAAATGGCGTGAAATGAGAATTTTTCGACAAAAAAGGGCGAAAATGATTTGCAAAATTGTAAACCGCCTCTATGGTATACGCCTTGTTAAACGCATAATTTTACGTTGCTCAGGTGGCGGAATCGGCAGACGCGCATGTTTGAGGGGCATGTGGAGTAATCCGTGGGGGTTCAAGTCCCCCCCTGAGCACCAAAAGCGATGCTGTTTTTGATATTGACATATGATGGGATTGCCTTGATAGCGGTAAAATTCGGGAGGCCCCGATTTTATCATTGAGTGTGATTCCGGTGCCCACATAGCTCAGTCGGTAGAGCACTTCCTTGGTAAGGAAGAGGTCACCGGTTCAAGTCCGGTTGTGGGCTCCATTTTTTTCGAAAAATGGATGGAAAACTTTACAAAAATGTGATATTGAACCTCAACAAGTACCAGGAGGAAAAAATGGCTAAGGAACAATTTGTAAGATCGAAGCCGCATGTAAACATCGGTACCATCGGTCACGTTGACCATGGCAAGACGACTCTTACCGCTGCGATTACTATGGTTCAGGCGAAGCGTATGGGTCACGGTGAAATTCGGGATTATGCTGACATCGACAGCGCGCCGGAAGAAAAAGAACGTGGTATTACCATTAATACCGCGCATGTTGAATATGAAACCGCGCGTCGCCATTATGCCCATGTCGACTGCCCGGGCCACGCGGACTATGTCAAGAACATGATTACCGGTGCGGCGCAGATGGACGGCGCAATTCTGGTTATTGCCGCGACCGACGGTCCGATGGCACAGACTCGCGAACATGTCCTCCTGGCGCGCCAGGTCGGTGTGCCGGCGTTGGTGGTTTTCCTGAATAAGGTCGACCAGCTCGACGATCCGGAACTGCTCGAACTCGTCGAAATGGAAGTTCGCGAACTGCTCAGCAGCTATGAATTCCCCGGCGATGACATTCCGATCATCCGCGGTTCCGCGCTCAAGGCGGTAGAGGCCGGCGGCGATCTTGATAATCCTGCCTGCAAATGCATCTGCGATCTGATGGATGCGGTTGACAGTTATATTCCGGACCCCGTCCGCGATATCGACCAGCCGTTCCTGATGCCGATCGAAGACGTGTTCTCGATTGAAGGTCGCGGCACCGTGGTGACCGGCCGGGTGGAACGCGGGATTGTCAAAGTCAACGAAGACGTTGAAATCATCGGTATCAAGCCGACCAAGAAGACGACGGTTACCGGTGTTGAAATGTTCCGCAAGCTCCTCGATGAAGGGCGTGCCGGGGACAATATCGGTTGTCTGCTTCGCGGTACCAAGAAAGAAGAAGTACAGCGCGGCCAGGTTCTGGCCAAGCCGGGTTCGATTACTCCGCACACCAAGTTCAAGGGCGAAATCTACGTCCTGTCCAAGGATGAAGGCGGTCGTCATACCCCGTTTTTCAACAATTATCGTCCGCAGTTCTATTTCCGTACCACCGACGTGACCGGGATTGTTACCCTGGCCGACGGCGTGGAAATGGTGATGCCCGGCGACAACACCTCGATTACGGTTGAGTTGATTGCCCCGATCGCCATGGAAAAGGCGTTGCGCTTTGCTATCCGTGAAGGCGGCCGTACCGTCGCTTCCGGAAGAGTGTCGGAAATTATTCAGTAACTTCCCGCACTGAAGTTTTGAAGGCTATCCCGGACAGCCAGCGGCTGTTCGGGATAATTTCACAAAAGAAACAGGTGATATTATGCCCCGAGAAATTGTCATTCTCGCCTGCACCGAGTGTAAAAACCGCAATTATACCACGAAGAAAGAAAAGCGGAACACCCCGGGCAGACTGGAAAAGATGAAGTTTTGTAAGTTTGACCGCAAGCATACTCTTCATCGCGAAACCAAGTAACGCTTTTTTCGACGATAGCGGAGGAGTGTAGCTCAGTTGGCAGAGCAGCGGTCTCCAAAACCGCAGGTCGTGAGTTCGAACCTCACCGCTCCTGCCACGTTTATCGTTGATCCAGAAGAAAGGTAAGAGGCAGATTAGAAGATGGAAAAGTACCTCCGTAAATTCCGCGAATTCATCATCGGCACTATCGGCGAAATGCAGAAAAGCACTTGGCCGAACAAATCCGAGCTGTTTGAATCGACTGTCGTGGTGATTGTAACTGTGGCTATTCTGTCCGCCTTTGTTTTTGGAGTTGACTACGTCAGCAGAGTTTTGATCAATTTTATTACCATTACCAAATAATTTAAAGCACCTGAAGGGATATACCATGGAGCGCGACGGAAAAGGACAATGGTTTGTTATCCATACTTTGTCCGGTCAGGAAAATAAAGTCCGGGACAGTATTGAGCGTCATTTGCAGACGGAAGGCAATGCTCTTGCGGTTTACGAGGTCTATATTCCGACGGAGAAAGTATCCGAAGTGAAACAGGGGCGGAAGACGACCATTACCCGAAAATTCTTCCCCGGTTACATTTTGGTGCGCATGGATTTATACCATCCGGACGGTGCGCTGGACGAGAACGTCTGGTACTTTATCAGAAATACTCAGGGCATCATCGGTTTTGTCGGCGGCAATGATAAACCGTTGCCGCTGTCCGAATCGGAAGTTGACGACATGATGGCGCAGCTTTCCGGTCAGCAGGAAAAAGCCAAACCGAAGATTACCTATGAAATCGGTGAAACGGTACGAATCAAGGACGGTGCGTTTGAAAACTTCGAGGGTTCCATTCAGGAAATCGACTCCGAACGCGGTAAATTGAAACTGATGGTTTCGATTTTCGGCCGTTCCACGCCGGTAGAACTTGAGTTTTGGCAGGTTGACCGCGAGCTTTGAGCCCGCGGCAAGCTACTCTGAATCATAAGATGAACGACTGATATGGGAGAATACCTGCCGGTTCTAACCACATCAGGCAATTCAGGAGAACATCATGGCAAAGAAAGTAACAGGGGAAATCAGGCTGCAGCTCCCTGCCGGACAGGCTAATCCGGCGCCTCCCGTCGGACCGGCTCTCGGTCAGGCCGGGGTGAATATCATGGATTTCTGCAAGCAGTTCAATGCCGCCACGCAATCGCAGGCCGGCATGATCATCCCTGTAGTGATCACGGTTTACCAGGATCGCTCATTCACTTTTATCACCAAATCCCCTCCTGCGGCGGTTTTGCTCAAGAAGGCGGCCGGTTTGGCCTCCGGTTCGCAGAAACCCGGTCGGGAAAAGGCTGGTAAAGTGACGCTCGCTCAGATCGACGAAATCATTGCGACCAAGAAAGAAGATCTGAACGCCAGGGATAACGACGCAGCCCGTCGTTTAATTGAAGGAACCGCCCGGAGCATGGGTATCGAGGTGGTCGATGGCAAATAACAGCAAACTTTATAAGTCGCAGTTGGCGACCTTCGACCGCAACGCCAAGTACACCCCGCTCCAGGCGTTTGAAGCGGTCATAAAAATGCCGCATGTCAAGTTTAATGAGACGGTGGAAGTCGCCTTTAAACTGGGTGTGGATACCAAGAAATCCGATCAGACGGTGCGCGGCGCGGTGCCGCTTCCCAAAGGTACCGGTAAAGCCGTTACCGTGGCGGTCGTTGCCGACGGCAATTCTGCCGCCGCGGCGAAGGAAGCCGGAGCGGAACATGTCGGGTTTGACGATCTGATCGAAAAGATCAAAGGCGGCTGGCTGGAATTCGATGTATTGATTGCCACGCCGGAAGCAATGAAGCAGGTACGTCAGTTGGGCCGGATTCTCGGTCCCCGCGGCCTGATGCCCAATCCGAAGACCGGCACGGTTACCGACGATTGCGGCGCGGCGGTTCGCGAAGCTAAAGCCGGCCGGGTTGAATTTCGGGCGGATCGTGGCGGTTGCGTTCATGTGCCGGTCGGCAAAGTCGATTTCGCGGCAGTTGATCTCAATGAAAACTTCGAAGTGGTTTTCCGGGCGCTGATGCGGGCCAAGCCGGCAGCGGCCAAAGGGGTTTACATGCTCAGTTGCACGGTGTCTTCTACCATGAGCCCGGGGATTAAGGTTGATGTCCGCGAATTAGTGAGGGCCATGCAATGAGAAGTGAAAAAAACACCATCGTCAATGGCATCGGACAGATGATTGCCGATTCCGATTACGTCTATTTCGTCTCTTTTGCCGGGATGTCGGTCAAGGAGATGACGAAGTTCCGTAATGAGCTGATCAAGATCTCTGCCGATTGTACCGTACTGAAGAATTCGTTAATCCGTAAAGCGGCGGAACTGAATAACATTCAGAGCCTCGCTCAATATCTGATGACTGGCGATACCGCTCTGATCTCCGGCAAGGGTGATGCCGGTGCGGTGGCCAAGGTTATCAAGGACTTTAACAAGAGCAACGACAAGCTGGCGGCCAAAGGCGGCTATCTGGACGGCGAGCTGCTGAACGTGGCCGACGTGGACTATATTGCGTCCATTCCGCCCAAGCCGATTCTGCAGGCGCAGCTGCTGGGCGTGCTCCAGGCTCCGGCCCGTAATCTGGCCTGTGTGCTTAATGCCAAGGCGGCCACGATTGTTAATGTCCTCAATAACTACCAGGAAAAACTGGATCAATAATTTAACTCACAAAATAATATGGAGGCATCCAAAATGTCCGAAGAAGCCAAAGTTGAAGTTTCCGCCGAAATGGAAAAATTCATTTCTTATGTTGAAAACATGACTGTTCTCGAACTTTCCAAGCTGGTGAAAGCGTTGGAAGATCGCCTTGGCGTAACTGCCGCCGCTCCGATGGCGGTTGCCGCCGCCGCTCCGGCCGCTGCTGCCGCTCCGGTGGAAGAACAGACGGAATTTTCCGTAATCCTGACCGCGTTCGGCGCCAACAAGGTTGCCGTGATCAAGGAAGTCCGCAGTCTGACCGGTCTGGGCCTGAAAGAAGCCAAGGACCTGGTCGAAGGCGCTCCCAAGCCGGTTAAGGAAGGCGTAAGCAAAGAAGAAGCTGCGAAAATTAAAGAACAGCTTGTCGGCGCCGGCGCGACTGTTGAAGTAAAATAACAGTTATTGCGCGTTTTCAACGGTGGGAATTGAAAAATATTCTCACCGTCTCTTTGTGTTTTTAGAGGTTGGTGTTTTTCGTGCTGGGAAATATTAGACCTTTGTCGCTCTTGTCACAAATAAAAAGGGTGGACTATGCCGGATCGTGTAAATTTTGGTAAATTGCAGGAAGTTTTGGAAATGCCCGATCTGATCGGGGTCCAAATCGAATCCTACAGGAACTTCCTTCAGAAGGATACCCCTCCCAACCAGCGGTTGAACCAGGGCCTGCAGGAAGTTTTCAATGAAATTTTCCCTATTGAAAGTTTCGATAAACAACTAGTGCTTGAATTCGTCTCTTATAGTGTCGGCGAGCCCAAAGCGGAAATTGTCGATTGCATTAAGGACGGTAATACTTACAGTGCTCCGTTACATGTGGATTTTCTCATGCGCAACAAGGATGAGGAAATTCCCGAACGTGTCTATCTGGGAGAAATTCCGGTGATGACCGAACGCGGCACTTTTGTCATCAATGGTGCGGAGCGGGTGATTATCAGTCAGCTGCACCGTTCTCCCGGTATTTGTTTTGAAAAAACCAGGCATACCAGCGGTCGTACCCTCTACTCCTACCGCATTATTCCCGACCGTGGTTCCTGGATGGAAGTTCAGTTCGACGTCAATGACTTGATCTATATCTATCTCGACCGCCGTCGCCGCCGCCGTAAATTTCTGATTACTACCTTCCTGCGCGCGATCGGCTATGATACCAATCAGGATATTCTCGCTCCGGTTTACGATATTTCCACCGAATCGGTTTCTTCATTGCTCAAGAAGGAGAATCTCTCCGACTATTATGTCATCGATGACGTGATCAATCAGGATGAAAAAATCATTCTGGAAGAGATGACTTCGCTTAACGAGTCCAATCTCAAGCTGCTGCTGGACAATGACATTAAAAAGATTACCGTTGCCCTGGTCAAAAACGGCGACAACTATCTGATCAATTGTCTGCAGCACGATCCGTCGCGCGATCAGGAAGACGCCCTCAAGGAAATCTACCGGCGCATGCGTCCGGGCGACCCTCCGAGCGTCAGCAATGCCAAGCAGTTGCTGAAGCGTCTCTTTTTCGACATCAAACGTTATGATCTCGGTGCGGTCGGACGGTTTAAAATCAACGAACGGCTGAAGCAGAATTTCCCGCTCACCGAGCGGACGCTGCTCAAAGAAGACCTGATGGAAGCGACCAAGATGTTGATGCAGTTGCGCAATACCGGCGGTGCCACCGACGATATTGACCACCTCGGCAGCCGTCGTGTCCGCACGGTCGGCGAACTGCTGCAGAATCATTGCCGCGTCGGGCTGCTCCGGACCGAGCGTCTGGTGCGGGAGCGCATGACGCTGCTCAACGGTGACGAAACCAATATCACTCCGAACAAGCTGGTCAACCCGAAGGCGTTTGCCGGCGTGGTGCGGGATTTCTTTGCCCGCAATCAGCTGTCGCAGTTCATGGATCAGACCAATCCGTTGTCGGAACTGACCAACAAACGGCGTCTGAGTGCGCTGGGTCCCGGCGGTCTGAGCCGGGACCGGGCCGGATTCGAAGTGCGTGACGTGCATTCCAGCCATTACGGCCGGATTTGTCCAATTGAAACGCCGGAAGGTCCGAATATCGGTTTGATCTCCTCGATGTCGATTTATTCGGTTATCAACAAGTTCGGTTTTCTGGAAACCCCCTACCGCAAAGTAAGCGACGGGCGGGTGAGCGATGAAATTGAATACCTGAGCGCCGACAAGGAAGAGCAGTATGTGATTGCCCAGGCCAATGCGCCGCTGGATGAAGAAGGACGGTTTGTGCGTCCCGCGGTTATGGCCCGTTATATGGGTGAATCCGAAGAACATCCGGCCGCCGCCATCCAGTACATGGATGTTTCGCCGAAGCAGTTGGTCAGCGCCGCGGCCGGGATCATTCCGTTTCTGGAACACGACGACGCCAACCGGGCGTTGATGGGTTCGAACATGCAGCGCCAGGCGGTGCCGCTGTTGAAGACGGAAGCTCCTTTGGTCGGGACCGGTTTGGAACGCAAGATTGCGGTGGACTCCCGCGCGGTGGAAGTGGCGAAAAAGGCCGGGGTGGTGGCCGAAGTGTCCTCCGACCGGATCATCATCACCGCCGACGGCAAGTCTCTGGAAACCACGGCCGAGCCCGACAACGCCGTCGTTTACCGGCTCAATAAATATATGCGCAGCAATGCCGGAACCTGTGTCAATCAGAAAGCGACCACCCGGC